>JBQTIS010000308.1:0-19287 GCA_052387895.1 Rhodospirillales bacterium
CGCCTAGCTCCTCGATCGCGACCTCGACCTCGCTGCCCGGCTCCAGCCGCGCGCCTGCCATAGCGCCTCAGGGGGTGCGCCAGACCGGCTGGCCCGATTCGTTCAGCAGCATCAGTCCGGGCACCTCGCCGCTGATGACGGCGAGCTGCGCGCGCGGCCGGCGCCGCGAATCGTTCAGCACCAGGCTGGGCCCGGTCGCCTCGATCGCCGCCAGGCGCACCCGCAACTGGCCGCCCTGGTCGTAGAGCGCCAGGGTGGGGCCTTCCGCCGGCATCGCCAGGGCGGCGCCCGCCTTGCCGTTCTCGCCATAGATCACCAGCGACGGGCCGAAACCGTCGGCCACCGACAGGATCGCGCGTGTGCCGCCGGCCGCGTCGGTCAGCACCAGGCGGCTGGTCACAACCTCATAGGCGGCGGCGCGCACCAGGCCGGTGGACCACGCGGCCATGGCGGCAAGCGCAGCCGCACCCGCGATCCAGCCCATCAGGCGGTTGACGCGCTCCAGCCGGGCCAGGCGCCGCGACAGGTCGATTGAGGTGACGTCCATCACAGTCCTCCGCGGAAATCCGTGCTTTGGTTGACGCTGGGCGTATCCGCCACGGATACTGCGCCAATACTTACCCGGCCTTGGGGCGGGACCCAAGGGACCGGGATGGGGGAGGGGATGAAAGCGTCGGATCTGTTCGTCCGCTGCCTGGAGGCCGAGGGGGTGACCCATATCTTCGGCCTGCCGGGCGAAGAGAACGCCGATCTGATGATTTCGCTGCTCGACAGCAAGATCAAGTTCGTGCTGTGCCGCCACGAACAGGCCGCCGCCTTCATCGCCGACGCCTATGGCCGCCTGACCGGCAAGGCCGGCGTGTGCCTGGGCACGCTGGGGCCGGGCGCCACCAACCTGATCACCGGCGTGGCCGACGCCAACATGGACCGCGCGCCGCTGGTCTGCATCACCGGCCAGGCCGACACGCGCCGGCTGCACAAGGAAAGCCACCAGGCGATGGACGTGGTCGGCATGTTCCGCCCGGTCACCAAATGGGCGCAGTCGGTGTTCCACCCCGAGAACATCCCCGAGATCGTGCGCAAGGCCTTCAAGCTGGCCGAGGCCGAGAAGCCGGGCGCGGTGCTGATCGAGTTGCCCGAGGACCTGGCCGAGGAAGAGGTCAAGGGCAACCCGCTGCCCATGGCGCGTACGCGCCGGCCCGCGGCCGACCACAAGGCGGTGGCCGAGGCGGTGGAGCTGATCGTCAACGCCAAGAACCCGCTGATCATCGCCGGCAACGGCGCGGTGCGCAAACGCGCGGCCAAGCAGCTCCGGCGCTTCGCGCGCAAGACCGGCATCGGCGTAGCCAACACCTTCATGGGCAAGGGCGCGGTGCCGATGAGCGACTGGCACTGCCTGTTCACCATCGGCCTGCAGGCGCGCGACTACGTCAACCTGGCGCTGGACGAGTGCGATGCGGTAATCGCCGTCGGCTACGACCTGGTGGAATACTCGCCGCACCTGTGGAACCGCGGCGGCGGCAAGGCGATCGTGCATATCGACTTCACGCCGGCGGAGATCGACCAGCACTATCCCGTCGCCGTCGACGTGGTGGGCGATATCGCCGACGCGCTGTGGCAGATCAACGAGGCGATCAACCGGCGCTGCGTCGGCAAGATGCCGCTGTTCGACATCGCCAAGCGCGCGAAGCTGCGCCAGGCGATGCTCGACGAGTTCGCCGCCGAGAAGGACGACAAGGGCTTCCCGGTCAAGCCGCAGCGCATCCTGTGGGACGTGCGCAAGGCGCTGGGCCCCGGCGACATCCTTCTGTCCGATGTCGGCGCGCACAAGATGTGGGTCTCGCGCTATTACCAGTGCGAGGAGCCGAACACCTGCCTCATTTCGAACGGCTTCTGCTCGATGGGGTTCGCCCTGCCCGGCGCCATCGGCGCCAAGATCGCGTTTCCCGACCGCAAGGTGCTGGCGGTGTGCGGCGACGCCGGGTTCCTGATGAACGTGCAGGACCTGGAAACCGCGGCGCGCCTCAAGACCAACATCGTGGTGATGATCTGGGACGACGGCGAGTACGGGCTGATCAAGTGGAAGCAGCAGAATACCTTCGACGGCAGGCATTCCGACTTGGCGTTCAACAATCCCGATTTCGAGTTGCTGGCGCGTTCGTTCGGCGCCTGGGGCCGGCGCGTGAAATCGGCCGACGAAGTGACGCCCGCGCTTGCCGAGGCGTTCCGCCAGAAGGGCCCGGCGCTGCTGGCGGTGCCGGTGGACTACGGCGAGAACCGGAAGCTCACCAAGCGTCTGGGCAACCTGGCCGTGCCGATCTGACGGCGGCGCGGCGGCGCGGCGACGGGGCGGACCGGGCGAGGGAACTGGGTATGAGTTTCAAGATCAAATTCTGGGGCGTCCGCGGCAGCATCGCCTGTCCCACCGTCAGCCACGTCGCCTTCGGCGGCAACACCACCTGCATCGAGGTTTCGATCGACGGGCGCACGATCATCTTCGACGCCGGCACCGGCATCCGCAACTTGGGCCACTGGCTGCTGCGCAAGCGGGTGCGCGAGGCGACGATGCTTTTGACCCACACGCATTGGGACCACATCAACGGCTTTCCGTTCTTCTCGCCCGCGTTCCGCACCGACCGGCAGTTCCGCTTGCTGGCCGGCGCGTCGCAGGCGCATGGCGGCTTGCGCTCGGTCATGGCCGGGCAGATGTCGCACCCGTTCTTTCCGGTGCCGCTGGAGGCGCTGCGCGCCAGGCTGGATTTCGAGGATTTCGAGGCCGGCGAGAACTTCAGGCTGGGCCCGGACGTCGCGGTCAAGACCAAGCCGCTGAACCATCCCGACGGCGCCACCGGCTACCGCATCGAGCATGGCGGGCGCTCGATCTGCCTGGTGACCGACACCGAGCACGTCCCGGGCAAGCCGGACGAGAATGTGCTGTCGCTGATCGAGGGCGCCGACCTGGTGATCTACGACTGCACCTATACCGATGCGGAATTCGTCAGCAAGGTGGGCTGGGGCCATGCCACCTGGCAGGAGGGCATCCGCCTGTGCAAGGCCGCCGGCGCCCGGTCGCTGGCGATCTTCCATCACGATCCGGAACACGACGACCGTTTCATGAGCAATATCGAATCCAAGGCCCGCGCGACATGGGCGCGGGCGTTCGTGGCGAGGGAGAATTTGCGGATTCAGCTAGGTTAGCCGAGGTTTTGTTGACGCGCTAACGGGCGCGACTTAGCCTCTGGTCCGCCTGCCGGGGTGAGGCGGGGGTTTGAGCATGGCTGAACATTTCAAGGTGGCGATCGTAGGCTCGGGTCCGGGCGGCATGAGCGCCGGCGGCAGGGCCGCGCAGGCCGGCGTCTCCCACGTCCTTCTGGAGAAGACCGACCACCTGTCGGACACCATCTACAAGTACCAGAAGGGCAAGCTGGTCATGGCGACGCCCGACATCCTGCCGTTGCGCAGCCCGATGGACTTCGCCATGGGCATCCGCGAGGACGTCCTTGGCACCTGGGACCGGCAGACGGTCGAGCTCAAGGTTAATGTCCGCTACAAGGCGGAAGTGACCAAGATCGTCAAGGGCGACAAGGGCTTCACGCTTACCGTCAACGGCATGGACACGCTGACGGCCGACGCGGTGGTGCTGGCGATCGGGCTGCAGGGCAATCTGCGCAAGCTGGGTGTGCCTGGCTCGGACAACCACCCGCGCATTCAGTACCAGGTCGACGACCCGGACGAGTACTCCGACGAGTCCATCGTCGTAGTCGGCGCCGGCGACGCGGCGATCGAAAACGCGGTCGCGCTCGCCAAGCAGAACAAGGTGACGATCATCAACCGCAGCGCCGAGTTCGCGCGCGCCAAGCAGGGCAACCTGGACCTGATCACCAAGTCGATCGACAAGGGCGTGCTGGAGTGCATCTACAACGCCGGCCCTGTCAAGGTCGACCCGGCCGAGGGCGGCCGCATGAACCTGGTTCTGAAGACCTCCGAGGGCGAGGCGCAGGTCGTCTGCGACCGCATCGTGGCGCGGCTGGGCGCGCTCGCTCCGCGCGCATTCGTCGAGTCCTGCGGCATTGTCTTCCCCAGCAAGGACCCCACGGCCCTGCCCGAGCTGTCGCCGACCTACGAGTCGAACATGAAGGGCATGTACGTCATCGGCGCGCTGGCGGGCTATCCGCTGATCAAGCAGGCGATGAACCAGGGCTACGAGGTGATCGAGTTCATCCAGGGCAACAAGCTGAAGCCGGCCGACGAGCCGCTGCTGGAGGAGAAGTTCAAGCCGCTTTTGAACCGTTTCACGGTCGACGAGCTGCTGGCCGCGATCCAGAAGACCGTTCCCGTGTTCTCGGGCCTGACCGTACTGCAATTGCGCGAGGTGCTGCTGGGCAGCGAGATCCACGTTCCCGCCGCCGGCGACGTCGTGTTCCAGCGCAACGACTACACCAACACCTTCTACACGATCTTCGAGGGCGAGGTAGGCATCCAGATCAACCCCGAGGACCCGGACGAGACGGTGCGGCTGGGGCCGGGCGAGTTCTTCGGCGAGATGGGGCTGATCTCGGGCCGCCGGCGCTCGGCCACGGTCGTCGCCACCAAGCCGGCGGTGCTGATCGAGACCGCGCGGCGCGAGATGATCAAGCTGATCAAGTCGGTGCCGCAAGTGCAGAAAGCGGTGGACGCGGCGGCGATCGAGCGCCAGATCCGCTCGTACATCGCCCCCAATCTGACCAAGGCCGACATGCAGCAGGTGCTCAGCACCGCCAAGATCAAGCCGTACAAGGCCGGCCAGACGCTGTTCAACGAGGGCGACCCCCCCGACGGCATCTACCTGATCCGCAGCGGCAGCTGCACCATCTCGCAACGCATGGCCGGACGCGATATCGTCGTCAACTACGTGCCGGCCGGCAACTATGTCGGCGAAATGGCGCTGGTGCGCGACCGGCCGCGCTCGGCCACGGTCAAGGCGGCGATCGACACCGAGACGGTTTGGCTGGACAGCGCCAATTTCCGCATGCTGATGGACCACCTGCCCGAGCTCAGGCACCAGGTGGAAAAGCGCATCGGCGCGATGATCACGTCCGACGAGGCGATGTCGGGGCGGCCCGAGACCGGCAGCCTGATCGAGGCGCTGGTGAAGGAGGGCGCCAAGGAAGCCGCCGACATGCTGCTGATCGACGAGTCGCTGTGCATCCGCTGCGACAACTGCGAAAAGGCCTGCGCCGAAACGCACGGCGGCATCTCCAGGCTCGACCGCGAGGCCGGACCGACCTTCGCCGCGATCCACGTGCCGACCTCGTGCCGGCACTGCGCGCATCCCCATTGCATGCCCAACTGCCCCGCCGACGCGATCCACAAGTCGAAGGACGGCGAGGTGTTCATCGACGAAAAATGCATCGGCTGCGGCAATTGCGAGCGCGACTGCCCCTACGGCGTCATCCACATGGCCTACGAGGCGGAAGACAAGCCCGGCCTTGTGTCCTGGCTGATGTTCGGCTTGGGGCCGGGCCCGGGCGAGGACAAGGCCGCGGCGCACGGAGAGCACCACGGGGCCAAGCTCGCGGTCAAATGCGATTTGTGCAAGGACATCGACGGGGGCGCGGCGTGCGTGCGCTCGTGCCCCACCGGCGCCGCGATCCGCGTGCGGCCCGAACAGTTCTTTTCGCTCATCACTAAAACGGGGCCGTGAGCCGCGACCGGCGGCCGGCGCCGACGGGGGGTGGGCGCCATGCATGAATCGATCCTGATCTACCGCGGCTTCCGCTACCTGAAGCTGAGCCTGGCGATGGTGCTCGTCGCGGTCGCGGCCTATGCCGCGCACCAGCCCGAGATCGGCCCGCCCAACGGCGGCACGGCGCTGGGCTATGTGTTGGGCGTATGGGGGCTGGGGCTGATCGTTTGGCTGGCATGGTTCGGAGTGCGCAAGCGGCGCTACGGCATCGGCAAGCAGAAGCTCGAGGACTGGCTGTCGGCTCATGTGTATCTGGGCATCGGGCTTGTCGTCGTCGCCACGCTGCATACCGGATTCCAGTTCGGCTGGAACGTGCATATGCTCGACTATGTCCTCATGATCCTGGTGATCCTGAGCGGGGTGGTCGGCGTGTTCGCCTATGCGCGCTATCCCACGCTGATAACGGAGAACCGCCGGGGTTCCACGCAACGGGAAATGCTGGCGCAGATCGCCGAGCTGGACGTCAAAGCGCGCGAAATCAGCCAGCAGCTCGGCGACAACATCCACCAGGAGATCATGCGGGCGGCCGAGACGCTCGCGCTCGGCGGCTCGGCGTTGAAGCAGCTCGCGGGCCGCGACCGCAGCTGCCCAGCCGCCAGGGCCTTGAAGCGCGTCGGCGAATTGGCGCTCGATCTGCCCTCGGCCGACATGGAGAAAGGGCATCTGCTGCTCGAGCTTCTGGCGCGCAAATCGCAGGTGGTCGACCGGCTGCGCCGCGACCTGGCGTACAAGGCGATGATGGACGTGTGGCTCTATTTCCACGTGCCGCTGACCTTCGCGTTGCTGGCGGCGCTTACGGCCCATGTCGTTTCCGTGTTTTTCTACTGGTAGGCGGGGATGAGCGCGCTGGTACGGTTCCTTACGCGCAAGCGCGCCGGCGGCGTGGCGCAGCGCGACGTGCAGGTGGCGGGCGACCGCATCGGCTTCGGCCGCGCCGCCGACAACGACGCGCACCTGAACGACCCGCGCGTAGCTCCCTACCAGGCGGCGATCGAGGCGCGCGCCAACGGCGTGTTCGTCGAGGCCCAGGGCGGGGCCGAGGTCACGCTGAACGGCGGGCTGATCGAGCAGGCCTGGATCAAGCCCGGCGATATGGTGGGCATCGGCCCCTACGACGTGGCCCTGACCGATCCGCCCGAGGGCCGCAAGCTGGCCGTGACGGTCGAGCTGGTGCGGCCGATGGGCGACGACCTGGAAAAGCTGCTGGCGCGCAGTCGGCTAGGCCTCGACCGCACGCGATTGAGCCGCCGCGCCTGGTCCTGGGGGCTGTCGCTGCTGGTGCTGGCGCTGTTCCTGATCTGGCCAGTCGCCGCCTTTTTCAACCCCGGCCGCGTGCCCGACAACGACCTGAACAAGAATATCGCCTGGCGCGCCGACCTACCGTGGAACTCGGGGCAGATCTCGTTCGCGCACCAGCCGATCGCGCAACAATGCAACCGCTGCCACCAAATGCCGTTCGTGATGGTGCGCGACGAGGCCTGCGTCGCCTGCCACGAGAGCGTCCAGCACCATGCCGACCCGAAGCGATTCAAGTTCGCCGAGCTGACTGACGACCGCTGCGAGCACTGCCACAAGGAGCATAACGGCTTGGCGCAGATCACGCTGCGCGACCAGGCGTTCTGCGCCGACTGCCACAGCAAGTTCCGCGCCAAAGCCCCGGCCTCGGCGCTGCTATCCGCGGCCGATTTTCGCAAGGACCATCCCGAGTTCCGCCCCACGGTCGTGGTCGACCCGGCGGCGCCGCGGTTCGAGCGCATCAGCCTGGCCGCTACCCCGCGGCCGAAGGAGAACTCGGGCCTGGTGTTTCCGCACGACAAGCACTTGCGGCCCGGCGGCGTGCGCGGACCCGACGGCATGGAGGGGCTGGATTGCGGTTCGTGCCACGCGCCCGCGCCCGGTGGCGCGCTGATGGCGCCAGTGACGATGGAAGTGCACTGCCAGCGTTGCCACGAACTGGCGTTCGAGCCGCTGTCGCAGCGGCGCCGGCTGCAGCACGGCAACGTCGAATCGGTGCAGCGCACGATCCGCGAGTACTATTCCGACGTGGCGCTGCGCGGCGGCTTCGCCGATCCGACCGCCCCGCCGGTCGTGCGCCGCCGTCCTAACGACAAGCCGCTGACGCGCGCTGAGCAGCAGGAGGCGCTGGCCTGGGCCGAGGATCGAGCCCGGCAAGCGGCCGAGTTCGTGTTCACCTCCAAGGCGGTGTGCGGCACGTGCCACCAGGCCGCGCAGTCCGGCGCGGGCGCCGAGCGGCGCTATACCGTGCTGAAGCCGCAGGTCGCCGAGCGCTGGCTGCCCAAGGGGCTGTTCCGCCATTCCGCGCACTCGACCGAGACCTGCCAGCGCTGCCACGCGCTCGACGTAACAGATCCCGAGAAGTTCCAGGCGCGGGCGAAGGACGCGGTGCCGCCGTTCGCCGAGGCGATGCTGGCGGTCGACGGTGGCGACGCGGTGCTGGAGTCGCTGCGGGCCGCGGCGCGGTCGTTGAAGGACGCGCCCTGGTCGTCGGCGATGCTGAACGCCGCGATCGACGTGGCGCTGGTGGTGGCGACCGAGGAGTTGCCGGCCGTGGCCGGCATGGTGCGCGCGCGGCGCGCGGCCGAGGACGTGATCGGCGCGATCTGGTCCAACGAGTCGTCCGACATCCTGTTGCCAGGCATCGCCTCGTGCCGCCAGTGCCACGCCGGCGACAGCGGCATGGAATGGCTCAGGCCCAACAACCGCGCCGCCAGCGACTGCGTCACCTGCCATTTCTTCCATACCGCGAGCGAGGAGCCGATGCGCCCGCCGCCCAAGGTGGCGGGGCCGCGCGTGCCCGGCCAGGACAAGGGCGGGGGCATGGCCAAGGATCCCTCGCTCAAGGCGATCCACTCGGGAATGCGCAACCCGCCGCGGCCCTGAAACGGAACCGTGAGACGCCGCCGCCCGCACCCAAAGTCTGATCAGGCCTTATCCACAAGGACTTAACCCTTGTTTCCGAAATGCCACAGCGTGGCAAAAACCCCCATGCGCGACTTGCGCCGGATGGGGAATCGCTTTCTGCGTTAATGCCGCCCGCTATACTGATTTTTGGCCGGATCGGGGGGTTGGCCGTTCCGGGATAAAAACGAAAAATCAATGGGCTAGGGCCGTGCAGCGCGGCCTGTGGGGCACGATGTCAGGGGACTGGGGAGAGAAGGTCCTACCGCGACCCAAGACGCCATCGAACGCCGTCCTGCATCGCGATGCGCCGGCGCTGGCAGTCCTTCTGGCCTTTGCGATCCTGGTTTTGGCGCCGACGCAGTCGCGCGCGGGCGAGCAGTTGAGCGCGGCCGGCGCCCGGCTCGCGCATGTGGTCATGCAGCCGGGCGTGCCCGACCTGCGCCGCGCGATCGACCTCAACGGCGACCAGCCGATCGCCACCTACGTGACCGCGCGCACCGTCGGCGGCGCGTTGATGATGCGCACGCGCCACGGCTATTGGCTGCCGTGGAGCGGGCGCGAGGACGACCTGGTCGACAACGGCTTCACCGCGTCGGGCGGCATGCTGGAATTCAAGCTGCTGAAGGAATCGCTGCCCTCGGTCAGCCTGCCGGTCACCGTGACCGTCGCCTACCGCACCGCCGCGGGCGTGAAGTTCGGCATGTTCGAGATCAGGGCGCCATAGCCATGCGGCGGATGGGGGGCATGATCCGGCTTTCGGCGTGGCGCGCGATCGCGGCCGCCGCGGCGCTGCTGCTTTCCGCGCCGCAGGCGCTGGCCCAGGGCAACACCTACTCGGTGCTGCCGGCGCTGCTGCTCAGCACCGACGTCGACCGCATCATCGCCCAAGCCGTGCAGGAGGCCCGGGTGCGCGGCCGGCCCGCCACCATCGCCGTGGTCGATCGCGTCGGCAACGTACTAGGCGTGTTCCGCATGAACGGCGCACCGGTTGCCCTGACCATCACCACGCGGCGCAACCCCGAGCTGCCTCAGGGCAACGGACTCGAGCATGTCGAAAAGGTGCTGGCGCCGCTCGGCGGCGCTCCTACGACCGACCTGTCGGCGATCGCCAAGGCGGTGACTGGCGCCTACCTGTCGTCCTCGGGCAACGCCTTCAGCACCCGCACCGCCAGCCAGATCATCCAGGAGAACTTCAATCCCCAGGAGTTCCGCGCCCCCGGCGGCCCGCTCTACGGCGTGCAGTTCAGCCAGCTTCCCTGCTCGGACCTCAACACGCGGGGGCCTGCGCTTGGGGCCGGGCCGCACCGCTCGCCGCTCGGGCTCTCGGGCGATCCGGGCGGGCTGCCCCTGTACAAGAACGGATTCGTGGTCGGCGGCATCGGCGTCGAGTCCGACGGCGTCTACACCATCGATCGCATCATCACCGACCTCGACACCTCCGACGAGGAGCTGATCGCGGTCGCCGGTTCGTTCGGCTTCGACGCGCCGGTCGACATCCGCGCCCCGCGCATCACCGTCGGCGGCAAATCGCTGCGCTTCACCGATCGCTACCGCGACGACCGCAACAACCCGCTGTTCTCCAACCCCGCCACCGCGCCGGCCTTCGCCACGATCAACGGCGTGCTGGGCGCGGGCGTGGCCGTGTCCACCTACTTCCCCAACACCGGCAACCGCGCCGGCACCGCCTACGGCGATCCGGTGTCGGGCTACGCGGTCGACCCCACCGGCGCGGTTTCCGACCCCACCCTGCCCAGCGTGTTCGTGCTGCGCGACCCCGCGGCCACCGCCACCAACCGCTTTCCGCCGATCGCCGGCACCGGTCCCGCCGGCAGCGCGCTGACCGCGAGCGAGGTGGCGACCATCATCAAGAACGCGCTCAAGGTCGGCTTCGACGGCCGCGCGCAAATCCGCCGCCCGCTCAACAGCTACATCCAGGTCACGGTGTCGGTGGTCGACGTCAACGGCGTGATCCTGGGGCTCGCGCGCACGCCCGACGCGCCGGTGTTCGGCACCGACGTGTCGCTGCAAAAGGCGCGCTCGGCGATGGTGATGAGCCGCGGGCCCACGCTCGTCGGCGGCTCGGTCGCCTCGGTGCTCAACACCTACAACTCCGCCGTCGCGACCTCCCTGGGCAAGCCCGTGGGGCAGAACGCGCTGGGCGTTTCGATTCCGGGATACGCGCAGACCTTCAAGAATTTCGTGTACCGCACCGCGCTCGATGACGGCATCGCCTACAGCTCGCGCGGGCTCGGCAACCTGCACCGGCCGTTCTATCCCGACGGCGTGGACGGCACGGCCAACGGGCCGTTCAGCACCGCGTATCCGCTGTGGAGCGTGTTCAACGTCGGCCTGCAACTCGACCTGATCATCGACAACATCGCCCAGCACCTGATCTTCCTGCAGGGCAACGGCGCCGACACCGCCGCGCAATGCTCGTTCCTGTCGGCCACCTCGGTCGGCGCCCCCACCCAACTCGCCAATGGCCTGCAGATCTTCGCCGGCGGCTTCCCGATCTACCGCAACGGCGTGCTGATCGGCGGCATCGGCATTTCCGGCGACGGCATCGACCAGGACGACATGGTCGGCTTCTTCGGCTTGCACAACGCCGGCTTGGCGCTGGCCACGGGCGTGGGCAACGCCCCGTCCGGCATCCGCGACGACCAGCTATCGCCCCAGGGCACCAGGCTGCGCTGGGTCAACTGCCCGTTCCAGCCGCGCGCCGGCGGCGGCGACCAGAACATCTGCCGGGGCAAATAACATGACGCTCCGGCTGAAACTTTCCTGCCTGATCGCGGCGCTGCTGCTGGCGGCGACGCCCGCCTTCGCCGGCAAGGAGCGCATCGATTTGGCCGCCGGCGACGGCGAAGCGGTGCTGGCCCAGGACCAGGAAGCCCAGCGCCGCGCCGCGCCGGGCAAGGCGCCGGTCGACGCGCAGAAGCCCCAGCCCACGGACAACCCCGGCGCGGTGCCGCCGCCGGCGCCCAACACGCCGCGCGAGTTCATTCCGGTGCCCGACCGCTGGCGCTTGAGCGACGCCATAGGCGTGCAGAACCAGATTGGCGATCCCTACAAGCAGAACTGGCTGAAGGGCGACCGGCCGGTGTTCGGCAAGGACTGGTTCATCAACTTCTCGATGATCTCCGACACGGTGATCGAGCCCAGGCGCGTGCCCACCCCCGTGCCGTTCGCTTCGTCCCAGCGCAACCTGTCGAACGACCAGTTCTCGAAGAGCAGCCAGCTGCTGGTGAACGAAAGCCTGATCGCCTCGTTCTCGCTGATCAAGGGCAACACCGCGTTCAAGCCGCCCGATTTCGAGCTGCGGTTCTCGCCGGTGTTCAACTTCAACCGCACCCAGGTGGACGAGGTGGGTCTGCTAGATGCCGATCCGTCCAAGGGCAAGACGCGCAACGATTCGCATCTCGGCGTGGCCGAGGCGTTCGTCGACTACCACATCCACAACGTGTCCGAGCGCTTCGACTTCGACTCGATCCGGGTCGGCATCCAGCCGTTCTCGACCGACTTCCGCGGCTTTTTGTTCCAGGACAGCCAGCTCGGCATCCGCCTGTTCGGCGACCGCTTCAACAACAAGATCCAGTACAACCTGGCCTGGTTCCGCAAGCTGGACAAGGACACGAACAGCGGCATCAACGACATCACCCGCCGCGTGCGCAAGGACGACACGTTCATCGCCAACATCTACCTGCAGGACTTGTTCACGCTGGGCTACACCCCGCAGTTCACAGTGGTCCACAACCGCAACCGCGAGGACGACCGCTTCTTCTACGACGACAACGATTTCCTGCAGCGGCCCGCGTCGATCGGCGACGAGCGCACGCGGCGCTACAACGTCACCTATATCGGCTTCACCGGCGACGGGCATTTCGGCCGCGTCAACCTGACGCACGCGATCTACGGCGCGCTCGGCACCGACAAGCACAGCCAGTTCACCGGACGCGAGGCCGATATCCGCGCCTATTTCGCGGCGTTCGAGCCCTCGATCGACTTCGACTGGATCCGCGTGCGCGGCTCACTGCTCTACGCCAGCGGCGACAAGGACCCGTTCGACGACACCGAGGGCGGGTTCGCCGCGATCTTCGAGAATCCGCAGTTCGCCGGCGCCGACACCAGCTACTGGATCCGCCAGGGCATTCCGTTCATCGGCGGCGGCGGCGTGGCGCTGACGCAGCGCAACGGCGTCTTGGCCGAGCTGCGCTCGTCGAAAGAGCACGGCCAGTCCAACTTCAACAACCCAGGCATCATGCTGATCGGTGGCGGCGCCGACTTCGACATCCTGCCCGAACTGCGCTTCTCCGCCAACGTCAACTACCTGCGCTTCGCCGACACCTCGAACCTGGAATATCTGCGCAACCAGGGCGAAATTCCCAAGGGCATCGGCTGGGACGTGTCGGGCGCCGCGACCTACCGGCCGTTCAACAACCAGAACGTCGTGTTCCGCCTGTCGGGCGCGGTGCTACTGCCCGAGGCCGGCTTCAAGCGGCTGTTCTCGGTCGACGACAGCGACCAGTCGCTGCTCTATTCCGTGCTCGCCAACCTGATTCTGACGTATTAGGAGGGGTGGCGGTGCGCGGGATCATCACTTCAGTGGCGATGCTGGGACTGGCGGCGGCGCTGGCCGCGCCCGCGCCCGCCCGGGCAGCCGAGGGCGAGGTCGCGCAAAGGGTCGTTTACAAGAAGCAGCCCGACGCGCCGCGGGTGCAGACGCAAAAGGACGCCGACGCCAAGTCGGCGGGCTGCGTGTCGTGCCACACCGCGACCGACTCGGCCTGGATGCACACGGCCGAGGGCGTGGTGATGGGCTGCGCCGATTGCCACGGCGGCGATGCTGCGGCTATGGCTCCCGCCGGCGCCAAGAAGGGCGACCCGGCCTATTTCGCCGCGCAGAACAAGGCGCATGTGCTGCCGCGCTATCCCATCGCCTGGCATTATCCCGCCAGCGCCAACCCGCCGCGCACCTATACGCTGCTGAACCGCGAGGCGCCGGAATACATCCGCTTCGTCAACCCCAGCGACCTGCGCGTGGCGCGCGAGGCCTGCGGCGCCTGCCACCTGCCGATCATCCAGGCGGCCGAGCGCAGCATGATGGCGACCGGCGTCATGCTGTGGGGCGGCGCGGCGTACAACAACAATATCCTGCCGTTCAAGAACTATCTGGCGGGCGAGGGCTACACCCGCGAGGGAATGCAGGCCGTTTTGAAAAGCCCGGGCGAGATCGACCAGCAGAAGCTCAAGCGCGGCATCCTGCCGCAATTGGTGCCGCTGCCGACCTGGGAGACCATGCCGCCGGGCGACATCTTCCGTGTGTTCGAACGCGGCGGGCGCAACATCATCACCCAGTTCCCCGAGATCGGTAACCCCAACTCGCTGGGCCAGTTGCAGCGCCTGGAAGAGCCGGGCCGGCCCGACATCCGCCAGTCCAACCGGGCCGAGGCCACGGGCCTGCGCATCGCCGTGCCGGTCATCAACATCCACAAGACGCGCCTCAACGACCCGTTCACTTGGTTCCTCGGCACTAACGACCAGCCCGGCGACTACCGCACCTCGGGCTGCGGGTCGTGCCACGTGGTCTACGCCAACGACCGCGACCCGCGCCATTCCGGCGTTTACGCCAAGTTCGGCCACGATGGCACGACGCAAAGCGCGGACCCCACCATTCCGCGCGGCGTGCCCGGCCATCCCCTGAAGCATAGCTTCACCAACGCGATCCCGACCTCGCAGTGCATGATCTGCCACATGCACCAGCCCAACATCTTCCTCAACTCGATGCTTGGCTACACGATGTGGGACTACGAGCCCGATTCGCCGCACATGTTTCCGGAAAAGCAGCTCTATCCCTCGAACGCCGAGATGTTCGAGGCGCTGAGCCGCAACCCCGAGGAGGCGGTGATCCGCGGGCGCTGGCGCGACGTCGATTTCCTCAAGCGCGTGGCCGACAACAACCATAAGCACACCAGCACCCAGTTCGCCGACTATCACGGCCATGGCTGGAACTTCCGCGCTATCTTCAAGCGCGACCGCAAGGGCCACCTGCTCGACTCGCAGGGCAAGATCGTCTCGAACGACGATCCCGACAAGTTCAAGAAGGCCGTGCACATGTCGTCGATCCACGTCGATTACGGCATGCACTGCGTCGATTGCCACTTCTCGCAGGACGCCCACGGCAACGGCTACCTGCACGGCGAGGTGGCCGACGCGATCGAGATCCGCTGCAAGGACTGCCACGGCACCGCTTCCGCCTATCCCAGCCTGCAGACTTCGGGCCCAGCGGCCCAGCCCGGCGGCCGCGATCTGCGCCTGCTGCGCCTGTCGGACGGCCGCAAGCGGTTTGAGTGGGTCGGCAACAAGCTGATCCAGCGCTCGGCGATGTATCCGGCCCTGGAATGGGAAGTCTCGCTGGTCAAGGACACGGTCGATCCCAACCACCCCAGCTACAACGAGAAGGCCGCGCGCGCCAAGCTGATGTCGGCCGGCCCGTCGATGCAGTGGGGCCCGGGCGTCGCGCCCGAGAACCGCGCGCACAGGGACGAGAACGTGGAGTGCTTCTCGTGCCACCTCTCTTGGACCACGAGTTGCGGCGGCTGCCACCTGCCGATCCAGGCGAACTGGAAGACCGAGCGCCACCACTTCGAGGGCGGAGAGACGCGCAACTACGCCACCTACAACCCGCAGGTGGCGCGCGACGAGATTTTCGTCCTGGGGCGCCACAGCACGGTCAAGAACCACACCGTGGCGCCGATCCGCTCGACCTCGGCGCTGATCCTGAGCTCGACCAACATCAACCGCGAGCGCATCTACATCCAGCAGGCGCCGATCGCGGCCTCGGGCTATTCCAGCCAGGTGTTCAATCCGCACTACCCGCACACCGAGCGCAAGGAGGAAACCAAGCAGTGCTCGGACTGCCACCTCTCCGCCGACAACGACAACAACGCGATCATTGCGCAGACCCTGGGCCTGGGCACCAACTTCATCAATTTCCTCGGTTTCAACGCCTGGGTCGGCGGCGCGGGCGGGTTCGACGCGGTGCGCGTGACGGAATGGGAAGAGCCGCAGGCCGTGATCGGCAGCTTCCTGCACAAATACGCCTATCCCGACTGGCACAAGAAGCACCTCGACGCCGGGCGCGAGCTCAAGGACAGCTACACCTCGGGCGCGGGCGAGATTCGCTGTCTGCAACTGCGCGGCGAATACGTCTACGCGGCGCAGGGCAAGTCGGGCTTCTGGGCCTACGACGCCGCCTCGATCGCCAACAAGGGCATCTCGCATCGCGTGATCCGCGCGCCGGTGTCGCCCCTCGGCCAAAGCCCCGGCTTCTCCTCCAAGAACGCCACCTGCGTGCAGCTCGCCACCACCCAGCCCGTGCACTGGGACCGCAACAAGAGCGACTTCATGCGCGTGTTGAACCAGGAGCAGCCGATGCACGAGGTCTATCGCTACGCCTTCATTTCCGACGCGGAAGAAGGGCTGATTCTGGCCGATATCGGCGCGATGAGCGACCAGAACCCGTCCAACAATTTCTTCAAGCGCGCGCTGACCTGGAACGAAGGCGGCGCACTCAACGGCGCGCGTCACCTCGCCATCGCCGGCACGCATCTCTACATCCCCACGCCCCGGGGAATCGCCGTGATCGACGTGGATACGCCGCTGAAGCCTCGCCTAGCCGCGGTCATACCGCTTACGGGCGTGCGCGCGACCGCGGTGCAGTTCCGCTACCTGTTCGTGGCCGGCGAGCGGGGACTCGAGGTGGTCGACATCACCGATCCCACCACGCCACGCGTCGTGCCGGGGGCGGCGCTGGCAATCAAGGATGCCAGACAGGTGTTCGTGTCGCGCACCTATGCCTATGTCGCGGCCGGCGCCGAGGGGCTGATGATCGTCGACATAGAGAACCCAGAGAAGCCGAAGCTCCATCTGCAATACACCGCCGACGGCAAGCTCAACGACGCCAACGACGTGGTGGTGGCCACCAACGCCTCGCTGTTCGCGTATGTCGCCGACGGTCGGAACGGCCTCAAGGTAATCCAGCTGACCTCGCCGCAAAGCCAGCCCAATTTCTACGGCTTCGCGCCCGAGCCCAAGCCCGAGCTGATCGCCTGGCACAAGACCGAACATTTGGCGCTGTCGCTGTCGCGGCCGCTGGAACGCGACCGCGCGGTAGACGAAAGCGGCAACCAGGTCGCGGGCTTCGGGCGCTTAGGTTCCCGCCCGCTGACGTTGAAGGAGATGCAAAAGCTCTATCTCGACGGCGCGGGCAAGCCCTACACGGTCAGGGACCCGATCCAGAAGCGCGACTTCCTGCCCGCGCCCGCCGTCCCGTCGGTGCGCCGCCCCAGCGCCGCCGAGCTGCCGGCGCCGCGCTAGTCCGACTTCAGTTGATCAGCCCCCGGAACCCGCTGATCGCGGCGGCGAAGTCGGCGGGGCGATAGAGCTCGTCGTCGGCCGTGGCGGCGTAGCAGCGTTCCAGCGCCGCGTTGAACTTTTCCAATTGCGCCTGGTCGATGGCGCCCGAGCCGCGCATCGCGCTTATGATGGCGCCCAGCGCCATGGTCGCCTGCTCGGCCGCCGCGTAGTCGAACATCTCGCCCACGCCCGCTTCCGAGATCAGGCCGCGCAGCACCGCCTGCATGTCGTCCTTGCCGAAATTGTGCCCGGCCGTCTTTTTGGCGAACTCGTTCACCAGCGCCAACAGCTACTTGGCGCGGGACTGGAAGCGGTCGGCGCTTTCGGCCGCGGCCTTGTGGAACTCGATGCCCTTGGCGGTGAGCCGCTGCGCCATGGCGGGATCGATCCGGCTGGCGATCACCTTGAGCATCACCAGGTTGGCGTCGTTGACGCGCGGATAGCCCGGCGGCAGGCCCACGCCCCGGCGCGGCTGCCAGCGCAGGTCCACCTCCTGGCTCATCTGGTGGTGGCAGGCGTGGCAGTCGAACTGCACCAGCTCGGGGAACATGCCCTGGCGGTTGCGGTTGGCGTCGGCCAGCGATTCCAGAACCGCCGCCATCGCCAGGGACTGGCCCACGGCCCAGACCTGGACGCCGTTGGGCGCGGGTTTGCGCTTGCGGTAGTCGTCGTCGACCACGAAATGCGCCGGCTGGATGGTGGTGAAGGTATCCAGCTCGAAGCTCATGCGGGGGTGGCCCGCGCCCATGATCTGGTGGGTCACGAACTTGGTCTTGGACGACTCGCCGAAATGGCAGGAAAGGCACAGTTTCGCCCGCGCCAGCGGATCGTCCGTTGGGTACATGCCCGCCGCTACGTTCTCGGCGTGGGTCGAACCGGCGACGTGGATGCCGAGCCAGCGCCGCGCGCCGCCGTGGCAGGATTCGCAGCCCACCCCGTCGCTCAGCTGGAACTGCCGGCCGCGCACATTCTCCGGCACGTTGTCGGCGTGGCAGTCCAGGCACTCCTTCGATTCATGCGCCGGTTTGGGCAGGCCCAAATTGCGCGCGATGCGCTTCGAGCGCTCGTTCTGCAGCACGGAATAGGCGCGCGCGTGCTTGTCCTCGCGCTGCCAGGTCACGTACTCGTTCTGCAGCACGTTCGATCCCTTGAACGGCTCGACCGCGCCGTGGCAGGTGCTGCCGGCGCAGGACGTCACGCCCAGATGCGTGTCGGCGGAATGGAACGGAGTCCTAATGTCCTGCGCCGCGGCCGGCGCCAGCGCGCCGCCGCCCAGCATGGCCGCCGCGGCAATGATCCGCGCGCCGCGCGAAAGCGCTTTCTTGCTTTCCCCCACGGTCGTGCCCCCCATTCGGCCGGCCGATCCCCTCTCGGTCTTCATTATGGGGCGCGCGGGGCGCGGCGGTAAAGCCCGAACCGCGCGCAAATCCGTCGGTCAGCCCCGCTGCCGGCCCAGCGGGGCCGGAATGCTAGACTGGGGGGATGGCAGAGACGCTTATTGCCGGTCCGGGGCCGGCGGCCATGGGCCTGCTGCTCGCGGCCTCGCCCTTCGTCGGCAGTTTTCTCGCCACGGCGGCCCATCGCCTGCCGCGCGGGAAATCGCCCCTCGGTGGGCGCTCGGCCTGTCCGTCCTGCGGGCATCATCTGGGGCCGCTCGATCTCGTGCCGGTGGTGGGCTTTCTGGCGCGGCGCGGGCGCTGCGCCCATTGCGGCGCGCCGATCTCAGCCATGTACCCGCTGATCGAGCTTGCGGCGCTGGCGGCCGCGCTGTGGGCGCTGGCGACGGCGCCGGGCTGGACGGCGTTGCTCGTCGCGGCGCTGGGCTGGGCGCTGATCGTGCTTGCCATCATCGACGCGAAATATTTCCTTTTGCCCGACGTGCTGACTCTGCCGTTGCTGTTGGCGGGCCTCGCAATCGCGTCGTTCGATGCCGCCGCGCCTGGAATTCGCTGGAACGTCACGCTCGCCGATGCGGCGATCGGCGCGGTCGCGGGCTTCGCGTCCCTGGCGCTGGTGGGCTGGGCCTACCGGCGCTTACGCGGGCGGGCCGGCATCGGCGGCGGCGACGCCAAGCTGCGGGCCGCGTCCGGCGCCTGGGCCGGCTGGCAGGGCCTGTCCAGCGTGGTGCTGATCGCGGCCCTGGCGGCGCTGGCCGCGGCGCTGGTGATCGCGGCCTACCGCCGCCGCCGGCCGGGCTTGAGCGACCGGCTGGCTTTCGGCCCCTA
>JBQTIS010000309.1:0-3885 GCA_052387895.1 Rhodospirillales bacterium
CCAGGAATCCGGGGAGTTTGCCTTTACTTGGAAGGACGATGACGGCTCCATCTACTCGACCACGAGTAAGCTTACCGTCAGTTGACGGCAGGTCACGCGCGGCGCATCCGTCCGATGACTCCACTGCTACGCGTTAGACTGTTCGACGGCGGCAGGCGCTGGGTAGGGAGCGGGCAGTGATTTCCCGCCGGCAATTTTTCCAAGCCGCGGCGGCAACCGCGCTGATCACGACGTCGTCAGGGCTTGGTCCGTTGGCGCGTGTCGCCGCCCAGCAGCGGCTGACTCAAGCAGAGCTGCTAAGATTCGCACCCGTGGGAACGGTCACATTACTGCATGTGGCCGATATTCACGCCCAGCTGGTCCCTCTGTTGTTCCGCGAACCGGAAGTCAACGTCGGCGTGGGCGGCACGAAGGGGCAGCCGCCGCACCTGACCGGCGCGGCGTTCCGCGCATACTTCGGCATCGCCCCCCATTCTGCGGAAGCCCACGCGCTTACCAGCGACGACTTCGTCGCGCTCGCCAAATCGTATGGCCGCATGGGAGGGCTGGACCGAATTGCCGCGGTCGTCAAGGCTATTCGCGCAGAGCGCGGCGACGACCGCGTGCTGTTCCTTGACGGTGGCGATACGTGGCAGGGCAGTTGGACGTCCCTCAAGACCAAGGGGCAGGACATGATCGACATCATGTCCTTGCTGCGCCCCGACGCAATGGTGGGACACTGGGAGTTCACCTACGGCATTGAGCGGGTCAAGCAAGCGGTCGATCGCCTGCCGTTCGCGTTCCTGGCCCAGAACATCCGCGACACGGAATGGCGGGAACCCGTGTTCCCGGCGCGCAAGACATTTGAGCGCGGCGGCGTAAAGATCGCCGTCATCGGCCAGGCCTTTCCATACACGCCGGTAGCCAATCCTCGCTGGATGGTCGAGACGTGGGAGTTCGGCGTTCGCGACGAGGACATGCAGAGGCACGTTGACGCCGCGCGCGCCGATGGAGCAGAGCTCGTCGTCGTGCTGTCGCACAACGGATTCGACGTGGACCGGAAGATGGCGAGCCGGGTTCACGGAATCGACGTGATCCTGACGGGCCACACCCACGACGCCCTGCCTGACGTGGTGAAAGTGGGAAGGACGCTACTGGTCGCCTCCGGCTCGCATGGAAAGTTCGTATCGCGGCTGGATATCGCCGTTGCCGGCGGCAAGCTCTCCGACTACCGCTACCGCCTGATCCCGGTCTTCTCGGATGCAATCGCACCAGATCCGGCCGTCGCGTCCGCCGTCGCGGCGGCGCGCGCGCCATACGTGGCGGATCTCGAGCGCGAGCTTGGCCGTACCGAGTCGGTGCTATACCGGCGGGGTAACTTCAACGGCACGTTCGATGATTTGATCTGCCAGGCGATGCTCACGGAACGCGACGCAGAAATCGCGCTCTCGCCCGGCTTCCGCTGGGGCGGCTCGTTGCTGCCCGGCGAACCAATAACGTTCGAGGCGCTGACGAACGCGACGGCGATAACCTATCCGACATGCTATCGCACGACGATGTCGGGCGTGCAGATCAGGAATATTCTCGAAGACGTCGCCGACAATCTGTTCCATCCCGATCCCTACTACCAGCAGGGCGGCGACATGGTGCGCGTCGGGGGCATGGGCTACACGATCGACATCGACGAGCCGATGGGCAGCCGCATTTCAGACCTGATTTTTCTGAAAACCGGCGTGCAGATCGATCCGGGGCGCGACTATGTGGTCAGCGGCTGGGCGAGCGTGAACCCGGAGCCCCAGGGACCACCGATCTGGGAAGTGGTCGAAAAGCATCTTGCCCGCATCAAGAACGTACGCGTCGCCCCCAACACGGCCGTGAAAATCAAAGGCGCCTGACGCGGGAAACCCGCGCTTTGGCGACTGGGAGACTTTTGGATGAACAGCAAAGTCAGCCTGGCCAGGCAGTTTGGCCGCCGCCGTTTCCTTGGTGCCGCGGGCGCCGGCGCTGTGGCGCCGCTTCTGGCAGCGGATGCGGCGCGCGCGGGCGCCGCGGGTCCCGATCCCGTGATCGTCGAGGTGCAGGATTGGGCGCGTTCGTTGGGAGATGGCGTGGCAGTGCGGCCTTATGGGAAACCCTCCGGCTTCGAGAAGGATGTTATCCGGCGCGACGTGGAATGGCTCACGGCCAGCCGCGAATCCTCGGTCAGCTTCACGCCGCTGCACAATCTCGACGGTATCATCACGCCTTCGGGCTTGTGCTTCGAGCGGCATCACGCGGGCATAGCGGAGATAGACCCGGCGAAGCACCGGCTGTTAATCAATGGTCTAGTTGACCGCCAATTGATCTACACACTCGACGACCTAAAACGGTTTCCCGGTCGCGTCAACCGGATCTATTTCCTCGAATGTGCCGCGAACTCAGGCATGGAATGGCGCGGCGCGCAGCTGAATGGGTGCCAGTTCACCCACGGCATGATCCACAACGTGATGTACACCGGCGTTCCTCTGAAAACCGTGCTGGACCATTGTGGGGTCAAGACCAACGGCAAATGGGTTCTAGCAGAAGGCGGCGACGCATCGGCTATGACGCGCACGCTCCCGCTGGAAAAGGCGATGAAAGATTGCCTGCTGGCGTGGGCAATGAATGGCGAGGCGCTGCGTCCCGAGCAGGGCTACCCCTTGCGCCTGGTAGTGCCGGGCTGGGAGGGCAACATGTGGATCAAGTGGCTGCGCCGAATCGAAGTCGGCGACCAGCCCTGGCATCAGCGCGAAGAGACGTCGAAATACACCGATCTTATGGCGGACGGCAGGGCGCGCCGATTCACCTGGATCATGGACGCAAAATCCGTCGTCACGAGCCCAAGTCCGCAAGCCCCGCTGCGACAAAAGGGGCCTGCGGTGCTGAGTGGCCTTGGATGGTCGGGTCGCGGCGCCATCCGGCGCGTCGATATCACGCTTGACGGCGGTCGGAACTGGCATCACGCGCGGATCGAGGGCCCCGTGCCGCCGTTGTCGGTCGTCCGTTTCTATTTCGAGTTCGATTGGAACGGCGAAGAACTGCTGGTGCAGTCGCGCGCGATCGACGACACCGGCTACGTGCAACCGACCAAGGACGAACTGCGCAAGGTTCGCGGAACCAACTCGGTCTACCACAACAACGGCATCCAAACCTGGCTGGTGCGGCCGAACGGGGAAACCGAGAATGTCGAGATCTCTTAGCCTTGCGCTCGCGATTGGGACCGCGTTCCTGCTGTACTTGCCGGCGCTGGCACAACAGCCGGCGGCCGAACGCAGGCTCGCGTTGGGACGAGATGCGCTTGCCGAGGAGATCGCGGCCTGGGACATCGACGTCCGCCCGGACGGCCTTGGGCTGCCGGCGGGCGCGGGATCGGTCAAGCAGGGCGAAAAAATATACCTCCAGCAATGCACCGCCTGCCACGGCGAGTTCGGCGAGGGCGCCGGCCGCTGGGCGGCGATTGCGGGCGGCCGCGGATCGCTAACGGACCACAACCCCGGCAAGACAATCGGCTCGTACTGGCCATATCTCTCGACGGTGTTCGACTATGTCCGCCGGGCCATGCCGTTTGGCAACGCGCAATCGATGACGGCGGACGAAGTGTACGCAGTAACGGCTTTTCTTCTGTTCATGAACGACATCGTGAAAGAGGATTTCATCCTCAGCCGCGAGAACTTCGCGGCCGTTCGCCTGCCAAACGCGGGCGGCTTCTATAGCGACGACCGCGAAACCAGCGAACGCCGCTTCTGGAGCCACGAGCCGTGCATGAGCAACTGCAAGCCCGAAGTGAAGGTAATGAACCGCGCGCGTGTGCTGGACGTCACGCCCGAGGAGCAAAAAGGCATGAACAGAGTCGACTAGCCAGTTGCGCCGCCGAGGCAGCGTGCGCGA
>JBQTIS010000310.1:0-8474 GCA_052387895.1 Rhodospirillales bacterium
GGCAGCATGGACAACCCGCGCGCCTTCAGCCTGATCGCGATCCACACGCACGACATCCCCGTCGCCTTTCCGGCCGAGGCGCTGGCCGAGGCCGAACGCGCCCTGCCGGTGCCGCTGGGCAAGCGCACCGACCTCTGCGCCGTGCCGCTGGTCACGATCGACGGGGCCGACGCGCGCGACTTCGACGACGCGGTGTGGGCCGAGCCCGACCCCGATCCCGACAACCGCGGCGGCTGGCATGCCGTGGTCGCGATCGCCGACGTGGCCTGGTACGTCCGGCCCGGCGGGGCGCTGGACCGCGCGGCGCGCCGGCGCGGCAACTCGGTCTATTTCCCCGACCGCGTGGTGCCGATGCTGCCGGAGAAGCTGTCGAACGACTTGTGCAGCCTGCGGCCCAACGAGGACCGCGCCGTGCTCGCGGTGCACCTGTGGTTCGACGGCGACGGCAACAAGCGCGGCCACCGCTTCCTGCGCGGCCTGATGCGCTCGTCCGCGCGGCTGACCTACGAGCAGGTGCAGGCGGCCCAGGACGGCCGGCCCGACGACGGGACCGCGCCGCTGCTCGAGCCCGTCATCCGCCCGCTCTATGGCGCGTTCCGCGCGCTTGTGTCGGAGCGCGAGCGGCGCGGCACGCTCGATCTCGACGTACCCGAGCGCAAAGCCGTGCTGGACGACCAGGGCCGCGTGACGGCGATCGATCGCCGCCAGCGCTTGGACAGCCATCGGCTGATCGAGGAGCTGATGATCGCGGCCAACGTCGCCGCCGCCGAGACGCTGGAGCGCGCGCGCCAGCCCTGCATGTACCGCGTGCACGACGCGCCGACCCTGGAGAAGGCCGAGGCGTTGCGCGACTTCCTCGGGCCGCTGGGCTATCGCCTGGCCAAGGGCCAGGTGCTGAAGCCGATCCAGTTCACGCACATCCTGAAGCAGGCCCGGGGCCGGCCCGAGGCGCAGGTGGTCAACGAGGTGGTGCTGCGCTCGCAGGCCCTGGCGCAATACAGCCCCGACAATATCGGACATTTCGGCCTGGCGCTCCGGCGCTACGCGCATTTCACCTCGCCGATCCGCCGCTACGCCGACCTGATGGTGCATCGCGGGCTGATCGCGGGGCTGGAGCTGGGCGAGGGCGGCCTGCCGCGCGGCGAGCCCGAGGATTTCGCGGCGCTGGGCGATCTTCTGTCGGACTGCGAGCGCCGCGCCGTGTCAGCCGAGCGCGACGCCGCCGACCGCTACGTCGCGAGCTTCCTCGCCGGCCGCGTGGGCGAGAGCTTCCCGGGCCGGGTATCGGGCGTCACGCGCTTCGGCCTGTTCGTGTCCTTGAGCGAGACCGGCGCCGACGGCCTGGTGCCGATCTCGAGCCTGCCGCGCGATTATTACGACCACGACGAGCGCGGCCACCGCTTGGTCGGCCGGTCGACCGGACGCCAGTACCGCCTGGGCGAAGCTGCGGAGGTGCGGCTGAAGGAGGCCAACCCCGCGACCGGGGGGCTGATTTTCGAGCTGCTGGAGGGAGGCGACTCGACCGAATCACCCCCCGCCCCGGCCGGCGGCCGAGGCGGAAGGGGGCAGCGCCCGGGCTTCGGGCGGAAGCAAAAACCCCGGTCCCACCAATCGTTTCGCCGCCGCCGCTAGATTCGGCGCAAGGCTCCTTTACAGCACAAAGCACTCGCGGTAACTATTTGAAGGAATGCGTGGGAATCACGATCAGGCCCGCCCCGCGGGCAGGGCAGAAAACGCCGAGTCGTGGAGATTTCGCCGGAGCCGGACGAGCCGGTTCCGGCGCTTGGCTTTTTGGACATTCGGCTTGGCCGCGGCGCTGGTGTTGGCGGCTGGCTCGCTCGAGGCCGCGAGCCCCAAGGGCGGCTTTTCGGCCGACGCCGCGCGCAAGCTGTTCGCCACCGGCCTCGACAACATCAACGCCGTCTATATCCGCAAGATCAAGCTGGGCAATTTCGCGCTCGACGCGCTGAAGGGCTTGACGGCGATCGACGGCGGCTTTTCCGCCGAGCGCCGCGGTAAGCGCGTGGCAGTGTCGGTCGCCAACGCGCCGATCGCCGATTACGGCGCGCCCGACGACGACGACGCCGGCGGCTGGGCCGAGCTGATGGCCAAGGCGCTGGGCGCGGCCCGCAGCCATTCCCACGCGATCCGCGCCGAGGAGCCGGAGAAGCTGTACAAGACGGTGCTCGAAGCCGGCGTGGCCACGCTCGACAAGTATTCGCGCTACGCGCCGCCGGATTCGGCGCGCGAGAACCGCGCCGCCCGCGAGGGCTTCGGCGGCGTCGGCATTAGGCTCGATTCCGAGAACGACGCGATGATCGTCCAGTCCGTGCTGCCCGGCACGCCGGCCGAAAAGGCCGGCATGAAGGCGCGCGACCGTCTGCTGCGCATCGCCGGCAAGCCGGTGATCGGGCTCGAGATGAAGGACGTGGTGTCCCTGACGCGCGGCAAGGTCGGGACCACGGTGACCATCGAGGTCGAGCGCGACGGGATCGACAAGCCGCTGAAGTTCGAGATCAAGCGCGCGCTGATCGTGCCGCCCACGATAACCGTCAGCCGCAGCGACGACGTGGTGGAGATCAAGGTCTCCAGCTTCAACCACGATACCGGCGTGAACCTGTCCAGCGCGCTCGAGGCCGTGCGCAACGGCAAGAACGGCAACGGCAAGTTTGCCGGCATTATCCTGGACATGCGCTCGAATCCCGGCGGATTGCTGGATCAGGCGGTGGTGGTGGCGGACCTGTTCCTGACCAGCGGCCAGATCGTCTCGACGCGCGGCCGGCACCAGGATTCGACGCAGCTGTTCAACGCCTCGGGCCGCGACGCCGCGAAGAACGTTCCGGTGGTGGTGCTGGTCAACGGCACCTCGGCCTCGGCGGCCGAGATCGTCGCCGGCGCGCTGCAGGACCGCGGCCGCGCCGTGCTGGTGGGCACCAGCACCTTCGGCAAGGGCTCGGTGCAGACCGTCATCCGCATGCCGAACGACGGCGAACTGACCCTGACCTGGGCGCATTTCCACGCCCCATCGGGTTATTCGATCGACCGGCTGGGCGTGTTCCCGACGATCTGCACGTCGACCGCCCTGGCGACCACTTCGGGCCTGGCCGAGGCGCTGGAGCAGGGCCAGCTGCGCAACACGGTCGACCTGACGCAGCGGCGCGCGGCCGACGCCTTCGCCGACAAGGGCAAGGACGAGCTGCACAAGGTCTGCCCCTACCAGGCCGGCAACGACAACGAAGTGGACGTGCGCGTGGCCAAAGCCCTGCTGCACAATCCCGAGCTCTACCAGCGCGCGTTGAAGCAGTCCCTGCCCTCGCTCGCTTCCCGGCAATAGCCCGGGCGCCGCCCAGCCCGCCATCCCATGTCCGCCACGGCAAAGCTCGGGCTTCCGGGCCGCGTGCTGGAGGACACGGTGGTCGCCGCCGGCCAGTACTGGACCCGCGTGATGGAGAAGGGCGAACGCCTCAGGCTCGTGGACCTGGAAGGCCGGCAGGCGATCGATTTTCTGTGCTACAACGCCGACAACCCGGCCGAGCGCTACAACGCCGCCGACACGATGAAAATCGGCGGCAAGCTGTGGCTGGAAAAGGGCTCGAAGATCTATTCCGACATGGGCAACGTGATCTTCGCCGTGACCGACGACACGGTGGGGTTCCACGACACAATCGGCGGCTGCTGCAGCGCCGAGTCGAACCGCGTGCGCTACGCCGTGTGGCCCACGCCCAACTGCCGCGACAATTTCCTCGCCGCCCTCGGTAAATTCGGCCTGGGCAAGAAAGACATCGTCGCCAACATCAACTTCTTCATGTACGTGCCGATCGGCCGCAAGGGCGCGTTCGCCATCGAGGAGGGCAAGTCGAAGCCGGGCGACCATGTGGAGATCGAAGCCCAGATGCGCGCGCTGGCCGTGCTATCGAACTGCCCGCAGCGCTACAACCCCGCCAGCGGCGGCAATCCCACGCCGATCCGCGCGGTCGTCTGGCGGCCTTCCCAGCAACCCATTGTTTCGGCTACATAATTCTTATATCGCCGGGCGTTTCGGCTTGACTTCGGGAAAAGCCGCGCTAATGTCCGCGCCCTGCCCGCGTTGACCCGTCACCCTTGAGAGCGCGCCCATGGCCAAGTCCGCGACCGTCCTGATCAAGCTGAATTCGACCGCCGATACCGGGTTCTACTACGTGACCAAGAAAAACCCGCGCACGACGACGCAAAAGCTGGAGCTCAAGAAATACGATCCGGTGGCGCGCAAGCATGTCGTGTTCAAGGAAGGCAAGATCAAGTAGCGGCCGCCGCCGCGAAAGCCGTCCCGCGCGGTCTCAGCCGCCGCCCGCCGCCGCCGTTTTGGGCGGCTCGTCCGCGTCGGCCACCACCTTGTTCCTGCCCGTCTGCTTGGCGCGATAGAGCGCAGCGTCCGCGCGCGCCATCAGCGCGTCGGGCGAATCGCCGGCACGAGCCGCCGCTACGCCGATGCTGACCGTGACCTTGATGCCTGCCGGCACGCTCGTCTCGGCGATCGTCGTGTCGGCGATGGCCTGGCGCAAGCGCTCGGCCACGCGCAACGCCACCTCGTTGCCCGCGTCGGGCAGCACGGCCATGAATTCCTCGCCGCCCATGCGCGCGGCCGTGTCCTCGGCGCGCACCAGGTCGGGAATCCGCGCCGCCACGGCCTTCAGCACCGTGTCGCCGGCGGCGTGACCGTGCGTGTCGTTGACCTTCTTGAAATGGTCGATGTCGATCATGAACAGCGCCAGCGGCTTGGCCGCCTCCGCCGCCTTGGCCAAGAGACCGGGCAGGTGCGAGGTCATGTAGCGGCGGTTGTAAAGCCCGGTCAGCGGATCGGTCAGCGCCGCCTCCAGCCCGTGCTGGTAGTTGGTGCGCAGCAGTTCCTGGAAGCGCCGGCGGCGCACCTGCGTGCGCACGCGCGCCATCAGTTCGTTGCGGTCGTAGGGCCGCGTGATGTAGTCGTTGACGCCGATTTCCAGCCCCTTGGCCAGGCGCGCCGTGTCCGCCTCGCTGATCACCAGCAGGATCGGCAGGTGCCGCGTACGCTCGTTGGAGCGCAGCAGCGAGCAGAAACGCAGCGCGTCCTCGGTCTTCAGCCCCAGGCTGACGATGAACAGGTCCTGCGTCGTGTTCTGCAGCGCCGCCGATGCCTCGGCCACCGTGCCGCAGCGCGTGACGTTCTGCCTGCCGGCGGCCAGCGCTTCGCACAGCTTGCGCTGTTCGATCGGGCTGTCCTCGAGCACCAGCACGGCGGCGCCCGTCGTGTCGACCTCGAACGAGGCGGCCTGCTTCAGGATGCCGAGATCGCCCGAAGTCTGCTCGCGCAGCCTCAGCTCGTCCATCATCATCTTCAGGCGCACGAGCGAGCGTACCCGCGCGAACAGCGCCACGTCGTTGACCGGCTTGGTGAGAAAGTCGTCGGCGCCGGCCTCGAGGCCGCGCACGCGGTCCTCGGTGTCGCTGAGCGCGGTGACCATCACCACGGGGATGTGCGCCGATTTCGGGTCGCGGCGGATGCGCCGGCACACCTCGAACCCGTCCATGTTCGGCATCATCACGTCCAGGAGCACGATGTCGGGCGGGTGCTCGGCGATGCGTCGCAGCGCCGCTGGCCCGTCCATCGCCGTGATCACGTCGAAGTATTCGCTGCTAAGCTTGGCCTCGAGCAGCTTGACGTTCGGAAGAACGTCGTCGACGACCAGGACGCGGGCGCTCATCGGCCTGCTTTCAGTTCAGGAACTTCTGCACGGTCGCCAGGAAATGCGCCACCGAGATCGGCTTGGCGATATAGGCCTCGCAGCCGCCTTCGCGGATCTTCTCCTCGTCGCCCTTCATGGCGAAGGCGGTGACCGCGATCACGGGGATCGACTTCAGATCGTCGTCCTCCTTGATCCATTTCGTTACCTCCAATCCCGAGACCTCGGGCAGTTGGATGTCCATCAGGATCAAATCGGGCTTGGCGCTGCGCGCGAGCTTGAGCGCTTCCATGCCGTCGCGGGTTTGCAGGATGTTGTAGCCGTGCGCTTCCAACAGGTCGTGGAAGAGCTTCATGTTCAGTTCGTTGTCTTCCACGATCAGGATCGTTTTTGCCATTTCATACCTCGATGACGGGATCGCCGCCTCCCAGCGTCCCTTTCCGACAGGCCGGTCCCAGGCGCTGGAACCGGGTCGTTGGCGGCGCAAACCGACCCGGCGGAAAGGGCCGCGCACGCTGCGCCAACATCGCTGCATAATACAGTCGGGTTTACCAGTTGTTAACAAGACCCCGGGCGGGCGCGGCAAAGCCGCGTGCCCTTTGGGGTCAGCGGGTTAGATAAGTGGCGCCAACCCCGCGCGGGCGGGTGGCGGCAGCGAATCGGCCCCGTAGTGGACCGCCCGTTGGGAATCGGTAGGGCCGACATGGCCAAGGCCGCTAATATGCCGCGCCGGCGCCCATAAGGAGGCGATCGGATCATGCGTATCGGGGTCGATCTGGGCGGAACGAAGATCGAGGCGGTCGCGCTGGCGCGCGACGGCGCCGAGCTCGCGCGACTGCGCCGGCCCACCCCGCGGATGGAAGACGAGGGTCTGAACTACCGGACAATCATCGCCGCCCTCGCCGGGATGGTGGAGGAAATCGAGCGGAAAACGGGCGAGCGCGGCGGCGTGGGCGTGGGAATTCCCGGCGCCATCTCGCCGGCCACGGGTCTGGTGAAGAACGCCAATACCGTCTGCTTGAACGGCCGGCCGTTGGACCGCGACCTGGCGGCGGCCCTCAAACGGCCCGTGCGGCTGGCCAACGACGCCAATTGCTTCGCCTTGTCCGAGGCCAGCGACGGCGGCGGCGCCGGCGCGCCGATCGTGTTCGGCGTGATCCTGGGCACCGGCGTGGGCGGCGGGGTGGTGATCAGCGGCCATGTGCTGGTGGGGGTGAACGCGGTGGCCGGCGAATGGCGCCACAACCCCCTGCCCTGGCCCAATGGCGACGAGATCGCGGGCGGGCGCTATTGCCGGCGATGCTATTGCGGCAAGGACGGCTGCATCGAGACGTTCTTGAGCGGTCCGGGCATGGGCGCCGACCACCGCGCCGTGACCGGCCAGGAGATCGACTCCGCCGAGATCGCCCGGCGCGCCGCGCAAGGCGACGCGGCGGCGCGGGCGACATTCGACCGTTACGCCGACCGCCTGGCGCGTGCGCTGTCGAGCGTCGTCAATCTGCTGGACCCCGATGTGATCGTGCTGGGCGGCGGCATGTCGAACCTGGCCTATCTCTATCGCGCCGTCCCGGAGCGCTGGGGGCGCTATGTGTTCAGCGACCGGGTCGCCACGCGCCTGGTGCCGCCGCGCCACGGCGACAGCTCGGGCGTGCGGGGCGCTGCCTGGCTATGGCCGGAAGGCCAAGGGCTGCCGGCATGAAGCCCCCGACATGAGCTTCCTGTGCCGGGAATGCGGATTGGAAGCCGCGAATAAGGACGGCAAGCCCGCGCCCGCGCGCTGCCCTTCCTGCGCCTCGCCGCGCGTCGTCGCGCATCCCGAGCTGGGTCGGCTCGCCATCGCGCATATCGACTGCGACGCGTTCTACGCCTCGATCGAGAAGCGCGACGATCCGTCCCTTGCCGACCGCCCGGTGATCGTGGGCGGCGGGCATCGCGGCGTGGTTTCGGCGGCATGCTACGTCGCGCGCATGTACGGCGTGCGCTCGGCCATGCCGATGTTCAAGGCGCTGGAAGCCTGTCCCGGCGCCGTGGTGATCGCGCCGCGCATGTCGAAATACGCCGAGGTCGGCGAAGACGTGCGCCGGATGATGCTGGAGGTGACGCCGCTGGTCGAACCCCTGTCGATCGACGAGGCGTTCCTGGACCTCGGCGGCACCGAGTCGGTCAACCGCGGCAGCCCGGCGCGCACGCTGGCGCTTTTGGCCCGGCGCATCGAGCGCGAGCTGAAACTGACCGTCTCGATCGGCCTCAGCTTCAACAAGTTCCTGGCCAAGATCGCCTCGGACCTCGACAAACCGCGCGGCTTCGCCGTGGTGGGCCGCGCCCAGGCGATGGAGTTCCTGGGCAAGCGGCCGGTGGCGACGATCTGGGGCGTGGGCAAGGCGCTGGAGGCGCGGCTCAACGCCGACGGAATCTCCACCATCGCGCAGTTGCGTGAGCGCGAGGAACGCGACCTCGTGGCACGCTACGGCGTGATTGGGCGGCGGCTTTACCGCTTCGCCAGGGGCGAGGACGACCGGCGGGTCGAGCCCGACCGCCCGACCAAGAGCATCTCGGCCGAAACCACGTTCGATACGGACCATGCCGACGCCGGGTTCCTGAAGGCCGAGCTGTGGCCGCTGTGCGAGACGGTGGCGCGGCGGCTGAAGGACGGCGCCTTGGCCGCTGGGTCGGTCACGCTCAAGCTCAAGACCGCCAAGTTCAAGATCCTGACGCGCCAGCGGCGTTTGGGGGTGCCGACGCAGCTGGCGTCCACGCTCTACCGCGACGCCCAAG
>JBQTIS010000311.1:0-7135 GCA_052387895.1 Rhodospirillales bacterium
GGTTCCCGCGGGCGCGAAGCTCAGCCACTGCAACGCCGCCAGTTCGGGCATGACCAGGATGTCCGCGCCCTGTTTCTTGGCCTCGGCCATCTTCGCGTCGATGCCGGCGATCCACGCGCCGATGCCGTTCAGACGCGGCTTGAGACTGGCCGCCCACAGCGCGACGGTGAGGCGTGTCATCGCGTCCTCGCGCCGCCGCGCTCGGGCGCGCCGCTATTCCTTGCCCTGGTAGATCTTGATCACGCTGTCGAGCAGCTTCAGCGCGTCGTCGCGCGAGCGCTGGAAGCTGTTGCGGCCGATGATCGAGCCGTTGCCGCCGCCGTCGCGGATCGCGCGCGCGTCGTCGAACACGCTGTTCTCGCCCTTGGCCTCGCCGCCCGAGAACACCACGATGCGCTTGCCGTTGAACAGCGACTGCACGATATGCGACACGCGCTTGGCCTGGGTGGAGATGTCGATCTTGCGGTCCTCGTACACCTTCTTGGCCTCGGCCAGCTCGAGATGCGCCGAGGGCAGCTTGACCTTGATGATGTGCGCGCCCAAGAGCGCCGCCATGTGCGCGGCATAGGCCACGATGTCGATCGCGGTCTCGCCCTGTTTCGACAGGCTGCCGCCGCGCGGATACAACCACACCACGGCGGCCAGGCCGTGCGCCTTGGCCTGTTCGATCAGCCCGCGCAGCTCGTTCATCATGCCGTATTGCGCGTCGGAGCCCGGATAGATCGTGTAGCCGATCGCCGCGCAGCCCAGGCGCAGCGCGTCCTTGACCGAGCCGGTGATGGTCTGCGCTGGCGCTTCCTTGTCGCGGGCCAGCGAATTGGCGCTATTGAGCTTGAGGATCAGCGGAATCTGCCCGGCGAACGCGCCGGCGCCGCATTCCAGCATCCCCAGGGGCGCGGCGAAGGCGTTCAGGCCCGCGTCGATGGCGAGCTGGAAATGATAGTGCGGGTCGTAGGCCGGCGGGTTGGGCGCGAAGCTGCGCGCCGGCCCGTGCTCGAAGCCCTGGTCGACCGGCAGGATCACCACGCGGCCAGTGCCGCCGAGCCGCCCGGTCATCAGGATGCGGGCCAGGTTGGCCTTGGTGCCGGGACAATCGCTTTCGTAGTGGGACAGAATCTCGCGGACTTTCCTCGTCGTATTCATGGGGTGTTTCCTGCGGGCCGGTGGGGAGACGCGATTCGCCGGGGATAGGCTTGCGGTTCTTAAGCCAAGGCGGGGGTGGTTTCAATATCCGGTGGCCGCCCGCGCCGGCCTACCCGCGCCGGCGGGTTGGCGTTATGGTCGCGCGCGTGAGCCCGGCCCTGCGACTCAGCCTGTTTTACGCGACTATTTTCGGCCTCGTCGGCATGCACCTTCCGTTCTGGCCGGTCTGGCTGGCGGGGCGCGGGCTCGACGCGGCCGAGATCGGGTTGGTGACCGCGGCCGGGCAACTGATGCGCGTCTTTTCCACACCGGCCATCGGCAGCCTGGCCGACCGGGCGCGGGACCGGCGCACGGTCATGGCCGCCGCCGCCGGCGTGGCGCTGGCCGCGGGCGCGGCCTTCTACTTCACCGGCGGGTTCTGGACGATTCTCGTCGTCACGGTGGTGCTGACGATCAGCCACGGCGCGCTGGGCCCGCTGATCGAGAACCTGACCATGCTGCTGGCGGCCGCACGGGGGTTCAACTACGGCCGCGTGCGCTCGCTGGGCTCGATCGCGTTCATTCTGATGGCGGTGGGCGGCGGCTGGATCATGTCCGGGCGCTCGTCGGAAGCGGTCCTGCACGTCGTCGTGGCCTGGCTGGTGCTGACGGTCGCGGCCGCCTTCGCGCTGCCCGCGCCCCCGCCCGTGCCCCACGGCGTTCCGCGCGGCGAGGCGCTGCCGTTGCTGCGCCAGCCCATGTTCCGCTGGCTTCTGCTGGCGGTGATGCTGGTCCAGTCCAGCCACGCGGTCTATTACGCCTTCGGCACGCTGGAGTGGCGCCGACAGGGCGTGCCCGACGGGATCATCGGCCTGTTGTGGTCCACGGGCGTTGCCGCCGAGGTAGTGTTTTTCGTGTTCGCGCAAAGCGTGCTGAAGCGGATCGACCCGCTGGCGCTGCTGGCGCTGTCGGGCGCGGGCGGGGTGGTGCGCTGGATGCTGATGCCCTCGGTAACGGGCTGGCCGCTGTTGATGGCGGTGCAACTGCTGCACGTCGCCACCTTCGCCTGCTGCCATCTCGCGATGATGGTGATCTTCTCGCGCGCCGTGCCGATTACGCACTCCGCCACGGCCCAGGGCCTCAGCGCCTCGATGGCCGTGGGCCTGGGCATGGGCGCGATGATCGCGCTTTCCGGCGTGCTTTATGCCCGGTTCGGCGTCGACGCCTATTACTTCATGGCGGTGGTGGCGGCCCTGGGCATCGCCGCCGCGGCCATGGTGGGCCGGACCTGGGACGGAAAAGAGCTTGATCTGGCGCGGTGACCCGGCGATGGGCCGGTCCTGTACCGGCGTGCCGCCGCGCGATACTCTGGGGGCTCGGCGTCAGGGGGGAACTCATGATTCTCGAAGTCGCGGTATTCAACATCAAGAAGGGCCAGGGGCCCGCGTTCGAAAAGGCGATGGCCAAGGCCAAGAAGGTCATCTCCGCGTCGCCCGGCTTCCGCGGTCTGAAGATAAGCGCATCGGTCGAGAATCCGGGCCGCTACATGCTGCGGGTGTGCTGGAACACGGTGGAGGACCACATGGTCACCTTCCGCCAGTCCGATCGGTTCAAGGAATGGCGCTCGCATATTCAGGATTTCCTCGACGGCGCGCCGGTGGTCGAGCATTTCAATGCGCCGTTCGAGATCGTTCCCCAGCAATAGGCGCATGAGCGAACGCACCCTCGACGTCGCGCTGTGGCGCGGCGATTCGGGCGGCGGCGCGTTCCGGCGCTATCGCGTGCCAGCCACCTCGCGCCAGACCGTGCTGGACGTGGTCACCTGGGTTCAGAGGCACGAAGACCCGGGCTTGAGCTACCGCTTCGCCTGCCGCGTGGGCATGTGCGGCACCTGCGCCATGACCGTGAACGGCAAGCCGCGCTGGACCTGCCGCACGCTGGTGGGCGCGGCGGCCGAAAACGACTTGCTGGAGATCGCGCCGCTCGCCAACCTGCCGGTGGTGAAGGACCTGGCTTGCGACATGGCGGGGTTCTTCGAAAAATGGCGTCGCGCCGGGGGAAGCTTCCGGCCAGGCGCCGGCGCCGCGGCGGAGTTCGCGGCCGTGCCGCCCGCGAGTCCCAAGCGCCTGGCGGCGGACGCGGCTATCGAGTGCATCGGCTGCGGCGTGTGCCATGCCGCCTGCGACGTGGCGGCGTGGAACCCGGACTATCTCGGCCCCGCCGCTCTCAACCGCGCCTGGACGCTGGTGAACGACGTACGCGACGGCGCGCGCGCCCAGCGCTTGGCGGCGGTCGCGGGCGACGCGGGTTGCCACGCCTGCCACAGCCACCAATCCTGCCGCACCTATTGCCCCAAGCACTTGAATCCCACCGCCTCGATCGCCGGCTTGAAACGCGCGGCGGCCCTGGCTGCGTTCAAGGGTTGACGTGAACTCGCGCGCCGAGACGGCGCTGTGGATCGCGCAGCGCGCAAGCGCCGCGGTGCTGGGCATCTGCGTGCTGGTGCATCTCGCGACGATCATCGTCGCGGTGCGCGGCGGCCTGAGTGCCGCCGAAATTTTGTCGCGCACGCGCGGCAGCACCGGCTGGGCCGCGTTCTACGCCCTGTTCGTGCTGGCCGTCGCGGTGCACGCGCCGATCGGGTTGCGCTCGGTCGCGTGTGAGATGCTGGGCTGGCGCGGCCGGTCGCTGGAGGCGTCGGTCATGGCGGTGGCCGTGGCGCTGGCGGCGCTGGGCTGGCGCGCCGTGGCGGGGCTGTTCGCGTGAGCGCCTCGCGCGCCATATCCCGCTGGCCGGCGCGCGGCCATGCCGGGTTCTGGGCCTTCGCCGTGCATCGCGTCTCGGGCGTTGCCCTGGCGCTGTTCCTGCCGGCGCATTTCTGGGCGCTGGGCCAGGCGATCCAGGGCGAGGCGGCGCTCGACGGATTCCTGCGCTGGGCCGAGCGGCCCTCAGTCAAGGCCGTCGAGTTAGCGCTCGTGGTCCTGCTGGCGGCGCACATGGCCGGCGGCGTGCGGCTGCTGGCGATCGAGTTTCTGCCCTGGAGCGACTGGCAAAGGACGTTCCTGGCGGTCGCCGCCGCTTTCACCCTGGCCGTAGGCCTCGCGTTCCTGCTGGGCCTCTATTGATCCCCGCCATCGACCAGATCGCCGGCGATGCGATGGTCGCTGCCGCGGCATTGGTCGGCGCCACGGTCTCGGGCCTCAGCGGCTTCGCCTTCGGGCTGGTGGTGCTGGGGCTGTGGCTGCACGTCCTGCCGCCGGTGATCGCCGGGCCGATGGTTGTGATCTGCAGCCTAGTGGTGCAGGTCATGTCGCTGGGAACGTTGCGCCACGCGCTGCGCTGGGAGCGGCTGCTGCCATTCCTGATCGCGGGCCTGGCCGGCGTGCCGCTGGGCATTTGGCTGTTGACGCGCGTCGATCCGGTGCTGTTCCGCCGCGGCGTCGGTGCGTTTCTCATGCTCTACGCGCTCTATCAACTGGCGGGGCCGCGGCGGGCCCTTGCCTGGGGCGGCAAGGCGCTGGACGCCGCGATCGGCTTCATCGGCGGCGTCATGGGAGGGCTTGCCGGCCTGTCCGGCGCGGTGCCGACGGCCTGGGTGATGCTGCGAGGCTGGAGCAAGGACGAGGCGCGCGCCGTCTATCAGCCCTTCAACTTCTCGATCCAGGTCGTCGCCCTCGTCGTGATGCTGGGCGCGGGCACGCTTGGCCGCGCGCACGCCTATTACGCCGTGATCTGCCTGCCCGGCCTCGTCGTCGGAGGCGCGCTGGGCCTTTGGCTTTATCGCCGCGTGAACGAGGTCTGGTTCCGGCGCATCGTGCTGTGGCTGCTGCTTGCCTCGGGCATGGCCCTGGTGGTCTAACCTGGGGACCGGGAGCGAACCGTCGATGCCGCATAGTACGTACATGGCCGAGCGGATGGGGAGCGCGACGGTGGAGCCGAGGGGGCCGGTCGAGGCGGGCAGCTTCGCGTCGTTCACGCTGGTGTACACGGCCGGGTATTTTGGGATCGACGACACGGGCAGCCTGAAGATCGCGTTCCGCTTCGCCAGCGACATGGCGCGCCCGCAGTTCGCCGAGCCCACGGCACCTGGCTATACGACGGCCGAGGCCAGCAACGGTGCGGTGCTGGAGATGGCCTACGACAACAAGCGCAACGTCCGTCCCTGGGACAAGACGCTGTTCATCCGCGTGATGCGGGGATTCCTGCGCGAGGGCGACACGATCACGGTGCGGTTCGGGGACCGCGGCAAGGGATCGCCCGGCATCCGCGTGCAGACCATGGCCGAGCCCACGTTCGAGTTCCGCGTGCTGGTCGATCCGTTCGCCGCCTACAGCTACTGCGAGCTGCCCGCGCAGCCGTTCGTGCCGGTGGTCGCCGGGCCGCCGGCCAAGTGGGTTGCGGTGCTGCCGACGCTCAGGCGCGTGGGCGAGCATTTCCGCTTGGGGATCAAGGCCGAGGACAAGTGGGGCAACCCCAGCGGGCGGGCGAACGCACGGCTGCACTTGAGGCCCAGTCGGCCGGTCGGCAACTTGGCGAAGACCGTGGATTATCTGCCCGGCCGCATGTCGGCCGTGCTGGAAGACCTGCATGTCGACCATCCCGGCGACCTTACGATCGACGTGCTGGACGACAAAGGCGCGCTGTTTTGCGCCAGCAATCCGCTTCGGGTGGTCGAGCGTGCCGAGCTGACTCATTTTTGGGGCGACCTGCACGGCCAGTCCGAGGAGACCATCGGCACCAACTCGGCCGAGGATTACTTCGCCTTCGCCCGGGACCTGGGATTCCTCGACGCCATCAGCCACCAGGGCAACGACTTCCAGATCACCGCGGCGTTCTGGCGCCGGCTCAACGAGCTGTCGGCCGAGTACACCCGCGACCATCGCTTCGTCGCGTTCCCCGGCTACGAGTGGTCCGGCAACACCGGCCTGGGCGGCGACCGCAACGTGCTGTTCATGAAAGAAGGCCGGCAGATACACCGTTCTTCGCACGCCCTAGTGGACGACCTGTCGGATATGGGCAGCGACTCCAACTCGGCCGAGCAGCTGTTCCGAGCCCTCAAGGACGAGGACTGCCTGGTGTTCGCGCATATCGGCGGGCGTTATGCCGACATCAAGATGGCGCACGACATCCGCCTCGAGCGCTCGGTCGAGGTGCATTCGGACTGGGGCACGTTCGAATGGCTGCTGCATGACGCGCTGGAACAGGGCTACCGGGTGGGCATCCTGGCCAACAGCGACGGGCACAAAGGAAGGCCGGGCGCGTCCTATCCCGGCGCGTCGCTGTTCGGCGCCTATGGCGGGTTGAGCTGCATCCTGGCGAAGGACCTGACGCGCGCGGGGATCGTCGACGCGCTGCGCCGGCGCCATCACTACGCCACCACGGGCTGCCGCATGTGGCTCGACGTACGCGCGCGCTTCGAGGGGCCGGCGGAGCGGTTCGACGACGACCCGCAACTAGGGCCGACGCGCGCCTTCGCCGCGACCACCGCGATGATGGGCGACATTCTGCGCGTCGACGGCAGCATCGTGACCCTGATGGTCGAGGCGCTGGGATCGGCGCCGATCGAGCGGGTGGAAATCCGCGACCGGCTGGAGACCTTGGAAACCTTTCGGCCCTACGACCGCGCCGCGCTTGGTCGGCGCATCCGCGTGATCTGGGAAGGGTCGGAATATCGCGGCCGCGGCCGGCAGACGATCTGGGACGGGTCGGCGCGACTCGCCGGCAACGGCTTCGCCGCGATCCGCCCGATCAATTTCTACAATTTGGACAAGGAGCTGACCCGGCACGACGCGACTTACGTGTCATGGCAGGCGCTGACCACCGGCGGGTTCGGCGGTTTCGACGCCTGGCTGGAGCATCCGACCGACGGCACCTTGCGCATCGACACGCCGCTGGTGAAGACGGATATCCCCGTCGCGTCGATCGGCCTCGACGATCAGGTCTTCGCCAATGGCGGCATTAAGCGGCAGATTCGCGTATTCCGCCTGCCGGACGAGAACCCGCACCGCCATAT
>JBQTIS010000312.1:0-6722 GCA_052387895.1 Rhodospirillales bacterium
TGTTCTGCCGCTTGAAGGACTTCCGACGCATCGCGACGCGCTACGACAAGCTCGCCAGAAATTACCTCGCCGCCGTCTGCATCGTCGCCACCGTCATATGGTGGCTCGATTGAGTCTGGACCCTAGAACGGCTGATCGTTTTCGGTTAGCGGGGCGCCTACCCGCTTGCCCGGGCCAGCCTTGAGCCGCTTCTCGGCCATCTCGCGGATCGAGGCGGCCAAGTTCGGGTTCTGGTCGGTCAGGCGGCGGAAATGGTCGACCCGCAGCTTCAAGAGCTGCGAGAAGCGCCGCGCCACCACCGTGGCCGAGCGTGGACGGTCGTACAGCAGCGCGATCTCGCCGAAGTAGTCGCCGCCGTAGAGCCGCACCGGCGGGTCGAGCAGCACGTCGACCTCGCCGTCGATCAGGAAATACATGCCGTCGCCGCGTTCGCCCTTGACGATGATCGCCTCGCCGCGGCTAGCGGACTGAGGCTCCAACATGGCCGAGATCTCGGCGATACGAGCCGCCGGCAGATGTTCGAACATCGGCACTTTGGCCACCAGGTGCCAGGTGACCACGAAGTTCCGCCGGCGCATCTCCTCGGCGAAGCCGTTGGCGATGATGCCCGCGGGCAGCGCAAACATGCCCATGCCCAGGATCAGCGCCAGCGCGCCGATCATCTTGCCGGCCGCCGTCACCGGCACCACGTCGCCGTAGCCGACGGTGGTAAGCGTCACGATGCCCCACCACATCGCCTGCGGCACGCCGCCGAACGCCTGGGGTTGCGCGTTGTGCTCGACCAGATACGCCGCCGCCGACAGCATGACCAGAAGGATCATCATCAAAAGGAACGCCGAGGCCAGCGGGCGGCGCTCGTTGCGCACCACGGTGGACAGGATGTCGAACGCGGCGAAATAGCGCAGCAGCTTGAACAGCGGAATGCAGCGCATGACCAGAAGCTGGTCGTGGTCGATCGGCGTCAGCGCGTCGATCGCCAGGGCAGCACCGACAGCAGGTCGATGATCGCGATCGGCGTGACCGCATAGCGCACGCGGCCCCACACGGGATGCGGATAGCGGCCGAGGCGGTCTTCGGTACACACGGCCAGGCGCAGCACGTATTCCAGCGCGAAGACGAAGGCGGATACCGTCTCGAACAGCCCGATCACCCGGCCATGGCGGCCGAGGTTCGGGTCGGTGCCGATCAGCGCCATGCCGACATAGGCCACCACGACGATGCCGATGAAGATGTCGAAAGCGCGGCCCAGCGGCACGCCGTAGCGGCCGCCTTCGACCAGATTATAGAGCGCCCGGCTTCCCCGCGGGGCGACGTCCCGATCCGTTGCCACTGCCCCTCCCCCTCCGCCGTCAGCGCGTCTCCTCGAACAGCTCGCGGCCGATCAGCCAGCGCCGGATTTCCGAGGTACCGGCGCCGATCTCGTAAAGCTTGGCGTCGCGCAGCAGCCGCCCGGTCGGAAACTCATTGATATAGCCGTTGCCGCCCAGGCACTGCACCGCCTCCAGCGCCATCCATGTGGCCTTTTCCGACGCGAACAGGATGGCCCCCGCCGCGTCCTTGCGCGTGGTCTGGTTGCGGTCGCAAGCCTTGGCCACGGCGTAGACATAGGCCTGGGCCGCGTTAATGGTCGTGTACATGTCGGCCAGCTTCGCCTGCATGATCTGGAATTCGCCGATCGGCTGGTCGAATTGCTTGCGGTCGTGCAGATAGGGAATCACCGCGTCCATGCAGGCCTGCATGATGCCGAGCGGCCCGGCCGCCAGCACCGCGCGCTCGTAATCCAGTCCGCTCATCAGCACGTTGACGCCCTTGCCCAACGCGCCCAGCACGTTGTCGGCGGGCACCTCGCAGTCCTGGAACACCAGCTCGCAGGTGTTCGAGCCTCGCATGCCCAGCTTGTCGAGCTTCTGCGCGGTCGAGAAGCCCTTCATGCCCCTCTCGATCAGGAAGGCGGTGATGCCGCGCGGCCCGGCCTTGGGATCGGTCTTGGCGTAGACCACCAGGGTATCGGCGTCGGGACCGTTGGTGATCCACATCTTGCTGCCATTGAGGACGTAGCGGTCGCCCTTCTTGTCGGCCCTGGTCTTCATGCCCACGACGTCCGATCCCGCGCCCGGTTCGCTCATCGCCAGCGCGCCGACATGCTCGCCCGAGATCAGCTTGGGCAGGTACTTGCGCCTTTGGGCGTCGTTGCCGTTGCGTCGGATCTGGTTGACGCAGAGGTTGGAATGCGCGCCGTAGCTCAAGCCCACCGAGGCCGAGGCGCGGCTGATCTCTTCCATCGCCACGCAATGCTCGAGGTAGCCCATCCCCGCGCCGCCGTATTCCTCTTCCACCGTGACGCCCAGCACGCCAAGCGCGCCCAGCTTGCGCCACAGGTCCATGGGGAAGTCGTTCTTGCGGTCGATTTCGGCGGCGCGCGGAGCGATCTCAACCGACGCGAAATCCGCGACCTGCTCGCGCAGCATCGCGGCGGTCTCGCCCAAATCGAAGTCAAGCCCTGGCGCGCGATTGGGGATCATGGCAGCCTTCCTTTCCGCCTTATCATAGCCGTCATTCCGGCTGCGTGTCGGCCCGGCCGTGCAGGCAAATCAACGTCTGCTGCATGACCGCGCACAGCGTCTCGCGCCCTTCCGTCACCGCGAACACGTCCACCGCGGTCACCGTCAGCGTGCGGCCGGGCTTGACCACCCGTCCGCGCGCCACCAGGGCCCGTCCCTTGGCCGGGGCAACCAGGTTGATCTTGTACTCGACCGTCAGGATCGAGGCGTCCGCGGGCATCAGCGTATAGGCGGCGTAACCGCCGGCGGTGTCGGCGATGGTCGCCACCACGCCGCCATGGAAAAACCCATGCTGCTGCGATACCTCGTGCCGGTAGGGCAGCCGGATTTCCACGGCCCCGGCGCCGACCGCCGCCAACTCGGCGCCGAGATGCGCCATCGCACCTTGGCGCGCGAAGCTGCTGGCCACACGGCGCGCGAAATCGGGATCCTGGGGAAGCGTGGCGGCTGTCTTCGGCATTTTCATTCCTCGGCCACGAAGTCGCGCATCTGCCGCGCGGTCCTGAGCGCGTGCCGGCGCTTGATCGGCGTGCCGAGAAAGCGGTTCATCGCCGCCGCAAGATCGCCCGCGGCGGCGGGCGCGGCTTCGGCTTCGGCCTTCGCCGCCAGCGTCGTTTTCACCAGGTGCGCGGACACGATGAACTCGCCCACGCCGTGATCGTAGAGGCGATCCGCCGCGGCGGCGAAAAAGGCGGCCGGGTCGTCCGTCCGCCAACGCGCCGCGTCCTGCGCCGGATCGACGTATTTGGCGTTCCGGCCGATAAAACAGGCGATTTGCAGCAAGACCGCCGGCCATAGCGCGGGGTCCGCGGAAGCGAGCACGCGCCCGGCATTGGCGAAGGTGATGGCATGGGTGAAATCGAGCCATCCCACATTGTCGGCGATCGGACCGTCGGTGCGCTGTTCGTATCGCCGGTCGAAATGAAGCATCTGCGCCGCCGCCGCCGACAGCAGCACTTGGTATATCTCCCCCGGCCGGCGGCCGGGGGACCAAGCGGCGACCGTCCGCATCGCGGTTTTGGCGGGTTTGCCCTGCAATTCGGCGGCGGCGAGCGGCGGCGGATCCTTGCCGTTCCCTTTGCCCCAGGATGCGCGCGCCTCGGCATAGAAGCGGAATTCCGGCAGCAAATCCTCGCGGCTGGCATAAACCAGGCTGCGCGCCAGCGACAGCAGCACCGCTCCGGCAGCTTCGCGGTCCAAATGCCGGACTAACTCTACAGCCTTCAGCGTGTAGATCGCCGCATGGCCGAAATCCTGATAATGTGCCAGCGCGGCCCGGGCCAGGGCGGGGCGCAAATCGGCCGGCGCCGTTCCCGCCGCCAGAGCGCCGCGCAAATGGGCGACCGCGCCCGGCTCGTCCTCGGCTTCGATCGCTTCGAGGAAGGCTTTCGTGTCCCATGGGCGCTGCGCCTCGGCATAGGGGAAGCGCTCGGCCTCCGCGTCCTCGGCCATATAGGCGATCGCCTCGACCAGCGCAGCCAAGCGACGCACCGGGTCGTTGGCGGCGTCGCGCAGCGCCAGCCAGTCCGCCGCCGCGGCATAGGCGTGGGTCATGCCGAACTCGAACCGGTCGTGCGACCACAGCACCGCGCGCGACAGCCCCGACAGCGGATCGCCACCATGCCGCTCCAGCCGCGCCAGCTCGCGGGCGATGCGCGCGTAGTCCTGGTCGGTCAGCGCCTTTTCAAGATCGCTCAGCGCCTTGGCGCTGAGCGCCTTCGCGTCCAGCTCGGCCCAGTCGATCCAAACCTGGCCGGTCTCGATCTTCGCCGGATAGCGCCGCAGCGCGTCGCCGCCGACCAAGGTTTCGCCGGTCTCCAGGTTGAACTTCCAGTTGTGCCAGTTGCAGGTCAGCACGCAGCCCTCGGCCAGGCTGCCCTCGCTCAACGGATAGCCCTCGTGCGGGCAGCGGTTGTTGCAGGCGTAAAGCCCGCGCGCGGTCTTGAGCAGCAGCACCTGGCGGCCGTCCACGCGTGCCACGGCGCGGCCCTTGCCCTCCAGGCTCGACGACGGTGCGATCGCGCGCCAGGCCATCGCCGCCGCCCTTCAGGCCCTGGCCTGCGCGCCGCGAGGTTGGGCCTGGGCGTCCAGCACGGCCAGCGCGGTCATGTTGACGATGCCGCGGCTGGTGACCGACATGGTGAGGATATGCGCGGGCAGGCGCTGGCCCACCAGCATCGGGCCGATCGACTGGCCGTTGCCCACGGTCCGCAGCAGGTTGTAGGCGATGTTGGCCGCATCGAGCGACGGCATGATCAGAAGGTTCGCCGCGCCGGTCAACCTGGAGCTGGGAAACAGGCGCTGGCGGTCGTCTTCGCGGAACGCCAGCACGGCCTGCATCTCGCCCTCGACCTCGAGTTCGGGCGCCTGGGCGCGGACCAGGGCCAGGGCGTAGCGCATGCGGCGCGAGGAGGCCGTGTCGTCCGAGCCGAAATTGGAGTGCGACAGCAGCGCCACCTTGGGCACGATGCCGAACCGCCGCACCTGAGCCGCCGCCATGACGGTCATCTCGGCTATCTCCTCCGCATTCGGCTCGGGGGTCACGAAGGTGTCGCAGAAGAAAGAGGTGCCCGTGGGCATGACCACCGCGTTCAGCGCCGCCATCTGCCGCGCGCCCGGCGCCTTGCCCACGACGTCGAGCAGGTGCTTCAGGTGCCCCTGGAACGGACCGACCGCGCCGCACAGCATGGCGTCGGCCTCGCCCCGGTGCAGCATCAGGCAGGCTATCACCGTGGTGTCCGAGCGCACGACCGCGCGCGCGTTGTCGGGCGTGACGCCCTTGCGCTCCATCAGCGCGTGATAGAGCTGCCAGTATTCGCGGAAGCGCGGATCGTCCTCGGGGTCGCACAATTCGACATTCTGGCCCGGGCGGATGCGCAGGCCCAAGGTCTCGATACGCTTCAACACCACGCGCCGCCTGCCGATGACGATCGGCTTGGCCAGCCCGTCGTCGACCGCGACCTGCACCGCGCGCAGCACGCGCTCGTCCTCGCCTTCGGCATAAACCACGCGGCGCGGATCGCGCCGGGCGGCGTCAAACACCGGGCGCATGACTTGGCCCGAGCAAAACACGAACTGCTCCAGACGCTGGCGATAGGCCTCCAGATCGGCGATCGGCCGCGTGGCCACGCCGCTGTCCATCGCCGCCTTGGCCACCGCGGACGCCAGATGGACGATCAGCCGCGGATCGAACGGCTTGGGAATCAGGTAATCCGGCCCGAAGCGCAGCTCCTGGCCGTGGTAGACGTTGGCGACGATCTCGGAGGACTCGGCCATCGCCAGCTCAGCCAGCGCCTTGACGCAGGCGATTTTCATTGCCTCGTTGATTTGCGTCGCGCCGACGTCGAGCGCGCCGCGGAAGATGTAGGGAAAGCACAGCACGTTGTTGACCTGGTTCGGATAGTCCGACCGGCCGGTGGCGATGATGGCGTCGGGCCGCGCCGCGCGCGCCTCTTCCGGCATGATCTCGGGCGTGGGATTGGCGAGCGCCATGATAATGGGCTTCGGCGCCATCGCCTTCACCATCTCGGGCTTCAGCACGTCCGGCGCGCTCAAGCCCAGAAAGATGTCGGCGCCGCCGATCGCCGCGGCCAGCGTGCGCGCCTTGGTGTCGCGGGCGTAGGTCTCTTTCAGCGGATCCATCAGCTCCTTGCGGCCTTTGTAAACCACGCCCCCCAAGTCGGTGACCGTCACGTTCTCGCGCTTCAGGCCAAGCTGCATCAGCAGGTTGAGGCAGGCGAGCGCCGCCGCGCCCGCGCCCGAGGTCACCAGCTTGACCTTGGCGATGTCCTTGCCCACGGCGCGCAGCGCGTTGAGGATCGCGGCCGAAACGATGATCGCGGTGCCGTGCTGATCGTCGTGCATCACCGGGATTTTCATGCGTTCGCGCAGCTTGCGCTCTATCGTGAAGCATTCCGGCGCCTTGATGTCTTCCAGGTTGATGCCGCCGAAGGTGGGCTCGAGCGCCGCCACGATGTCCACCAGCTTGTCGGGGTCGGCTTCGCTGATCTCGATGTCGAACACGTCGATGCCGGCGAATTTCTTGAACAGCACGGCCTTGCCTCCCATCACCGGCTTGCCGGCGAGCGGGCCGATGGCGCCGAGGCCGAGCACCGCCGTGCCGTTGGTCACCACGGCCACCAGGTTGGCCCGCGCGGTCAG
>JBQTIS010000313.1:0-2338 GCA_052387895.1 Rhodospirillales bacterium
GAAGTGGTAGTCCAGCGCGATGTTGCCCGGGGCGTCGTCGTAGATCTGCGGCGCGCTGGGCTTGACCGCCTCGCGCGCGGTGGTGACGGCGGGCAGGGGCTCGATGTCGGCCGCGACCGCCTCGGCCGCGTCGCGCGCCTGGGCCAGCGTTTCGGCGATCACGCAGGCGAAGGGATCGCCCACGCAGCGCACCTTGTCGCTGAACAGCGACGGGCGCGCGGGCTTGCGCATCGGCGTGCCGTCGCGGTTGCCGAAGGCGATGATGTTTTTCATCGTGCCGTAGCCGGCGGCTTGAAGCTCGGCGCCGGTATAGACGGCCAGCACGCCGGGCATGGCGCGCGCGGCCTTGGCGTCGATGCCGCGGATTGCGCCGTGCGCCACGGGGCTGCGCACCATCACGGCATGGGCCTGGCCCTTCAGGTTGATGTCGTCGGTGAAACGGCCGGCCCCGCGCAGCAGCACCGGATCTTCCATGCGCCTGAGCGGCTGGCCCACGCCGAATTTCCTGATCGCAAGATTGTCGCCGTCGCCGCGCAAGGCCATTCGCTACCCCGGAAGCCCATGATCCCGCCGGGGATGCTACAGATTTTTCCCCGCCCGGCAACGCGCCAGCGCCCTTGGGTTGGGCGGGGCAGGGTTGCGCGGCCGGTCGGTCGGCCGCGGGCGCGGCGGCGTTGTTATTGTGGCGTTGTTACTGCTGGGCGATGGCTGTAGCCTCGTTGCCCGCTTGTGCGGCAATCCGGGCGCAGTCGCTTCGGGCGCGGAACGCGGGGGGAACGGCGCGATGACCAGGATAGCGGTGCTGGACGACTGGCAGGGGATCGCGCGCGAGTCCGCCGATTGGTCGGAGCTTTCGAAGCGGGCGGAAGTCGTGTTCCTGCGCGACGCGCTGGCCGGCGAGGACGACGCGGCGGAGAAGTTGAAGGATTTCGACATCCTGCTGACGATGCGCGAGCGCACGGCGTTTCCGGCGTCGTTGGTTCGCCGGCTGCCGAAATTGAAGATGTTGGGCATGACCGGCATGCGCGCCGCGTCGATCGACACGGCGGCGCTGGCGTCCTCGGGGGTGACGGTGTGCTACACCGGCGGCGGCGGGCCGGGCGCCGGCACGGCGGAACTGACGCTGGGTCTGATGCTGGCGGCCGCGCGCGGCATCCCCGCCGGCGACGCCGCCATCAAGAACGGCAGGTTCCAGGACGGAGTGCCACCGGGCTTCGAGCTGGCGGGCAAGACTGTCGGGATCGTCGGGCTTGGCCGTCTGGGCTCGCGCGTCGCGCGCTATTGCCGGGCGCTGGACATGCGCGTGATCGCCTGGAGCAAGAACCTGACCGCGGAAAAGGCCCAGGCCGCCGGCGCTGCGCTGGTGTCGAAGGACGAGCTTTTGACGACAGCCGACGTCGTCACCCTGCATCTCGTGCTGTCCGACCGCACGCGCGGCATCATCGGCGCGGCCGAGCTGCAGCGCATGAAACACGGCGCCGTCCTGGTGAACACCTCGCGCGGGTCGCTGGTCGACGAGGCGGCGTTGCTCGCCGAGCTTGGCGCCGGCAGGCTGATCGCCGCATTGGACGTGTACGACCGCGAACCCTTGCCGGCGGACCATCCGTTGCGCCGCGCGCCCAACCTGGTCACGACGCCGCATTTGGGATACGGCACGGTCGAGACGTTCAAGGATTTCTACGGTCAGAGCGTCGAGAACGCCGTGGCGTTCCTCGACGGCAAGCCGGTGCGGGTGCTGGCGGCGCCGGCGAAGGCGTGAGGCGCTTCCGCGCGCTACGCTTCGGTCACCGCCACGCCGTATTCCTGGCCCGCGTCTTCCAGGAAGCGCCACAGGAAATCGGCGAAGGACCTGACGACGATCAGCTCGAAGCGCGGCGGCGCGGCCGGATCGGCGTCGCTGCGGTGAATCGTCACGTTCACGCCCTGGACCAGCGATTGCGCGCAGGCGTCGATGCCGAACGCCGCGGGGTTGAGGTCGAGCGGGCACCCTTTGGCCAGCACGTCGCGCGCCTTCATTCCCGATACGACCACGGTGGCGCGGGACTCGCCCACGTCCGTCACATAGCCGCCGTGCGGGCCCAAGGTCTGCGCGAGTTTCGCTTCCAGCGCGGCTTCGCTTCCCGGCGGCGACAGCACCAGCCATTCGTCCGGGCCGAGCCACAAGACCCTGGCCTCTCCGGCGCCCGTTGCGCGGTTGGGTTCAAGCGGCAGCGTCGTTCCAAGGGCGGCCTCGGCCGCGGCAAGAAAACCGGCGCCCGCGGGATCGCCGCGCAGGTTCAGCATGGCGCGGAAGCGGCGCTCGCCCAGCCACACGCCCGCCGCGCCGGGATCGCCCGCC
>JBQTIS010000314.1:0-1999 GCA_052387895.1 Rhodospirillales bacterium
AACAAGCTGATCGCGGGCGAGAAGGCCGACCTCTTGTTCATGACCGGCTCGGCCCTGGCGACGGTGGAGAAGGGCGGCATCAAGCTCGACGCCGACCGCCGGCCCTTGGGCCGCGTGCTGATCGGCCTGGCGGTGAAAGAAGGCGCCAAGGCGCCCGACATCTCGACCGTCGAAGCGTTCAAGAAGGCGTTGCTCGACGCCAAGTCGGTCGCCTATGTCGATCCGGCGACCGGCGCCACCTCGGGCACGCATTTCGCCAAGATGCTGGAGAAAATGGGCATCGCCGAGCAGATGAAGCCCAAGACGCTGCTCAGGCCCGGCGGCTACGTGGTCGAGCTGGTGGCCAAGGGCGAGGCCGAGCTGGGCGTGCACCAGATCACCGAAATACTGCCGGTCAAGGGCGCGAAACTGGTCGGCCCGCTGCCGGCCGACGTCAACCTGGTCTCGACCTATACCGGCGTCTTGGTCGCGGGCGCGCCGCCCCAGGCCAAGGCGTTCCTCGACTTCGCGACCTCGCCGGAAGCCAAGTCCGCGGTCGAGCACGCCGGCTTCCAGTGGCCAAGGTAGGCAACCACAGAGACACAGAGGCGCGGAGATAGAACCGTACGCGGCCCGAAAGAGCCGCCCCGTAGTCTGATTCCACTCGGTGTCTCTGTGTCTCTGTGGTGTTCCGACCTAAGCGAACGCGTCGGGCATCGCGGCCTTCTTCTTCGCCATGAATTCCCCGAGCGCCTCGTCGATGCCGGGGTCGAGCGGCGGGGCTTCGTACTCCGCCAGCATCTTCTTCCAGATCTTGTTGGCGCGCTGCGCGGCGTCGAGCGCGCCCTCGGCCTCCCACTGCTCGACCGAGTTGTTGTCGGCGATCGCGGAGCGGTAGAACGCGGTCTCGAAATTGGCCTGGGTGTGGGCGCAGCCGAGGAAATGCGCGCCGGGCCCCACCTCGCGGATCGCCGACATGGCCTGGCCGTTCTCGCTCAGGTCCACGCCCTGGGCCAGCACCTGCATCATCCCCAGCTGGTCGGTGTCCATGACGAATTTCTCGTAGCCCGAGGCGAGCCCGCCCTCGAGCCAGCCCGCGCCGTGCAGCACGAAATTGGTGCCAGCCAGCACCGTGGGCAAAAGCGTCTGCGCGCTTTCGTAGGCCGCTTGCGCGTCGGCGATCTTGGAGGCGCACAAGCTGCCGCCGCTGCGGAACGGAATGCCGAGCCGGCGCGCGAGCTGCGCCGCCGCGAATATCACCAGCGTCGGCTCCGGCGTGCCGAAGGTGGGCGCGCCGGACTGCATCGAGATCGAGCTGGCGAAGGTGCCGAACACCACCGGCGCGCCGGGCTTGCAGAGCTGCGCCAGCGACACGCCGGCCAGCACCTCGGCCAATATCTGCGACAGCGTGCCCGCCACCGTCACCGGCGACATGGCGCCCGCCAGGATGAAGGGCGTGATCAGCGTCGCCTGGCCCGACTTGGCGTAGGTCTTGAGCGCGCCCAGCATGGTCGAGTCGAACACCATCGGCGAGTTGGCGTTGATCAGCGACAGCAGCACGCAGTTGCCGGCCACGAACGCCTCGCCGAACAGGATGCGCGCCATGTCGACCGAATCGGCGGCGCGCTCGGGATGCGTGACCGAACCCATAAACGGCTTGTCGCTCAGCTTGATGTGCGAATACAGCATGTCCAGGTGGCGCTTGTTGACCGGCAGGTCCACCGGCTCGCACAGCGTGCCGCCGGCGTGGTGGATCGCCGGCGTCATGTAGGCGAGCTTGGCGAAGTTGCGGAAATCCTCGATCGTGGCGTAGCGCCGCGGCTCGTCCAGCAGCCGCACGAAAGGCGGGCCATAGACCGGCGCGAACACCGTGTAGTCGCCGCCGATGGTCACGCTGCGCTCGGGATTGCGCGCGTGCTGCGTGAAGCTCTGGGGCGCGGTGGAGCAAAGCTTGCGCGCGAGGCCCTTGGGGAAACGCACCCGCGCGCCTTTCACGTCGCAGCCCGCGCCCTTCAGCAGC
>JBQTIS010000315.1:0-2983 GCA_052387895.1 Rhodospirillales bacterium
GTCGCCCCGGCGCCGGCGCCGCCGGTGGTGAACGGCGGCGGCAGCGCATAGGCTGGGTCCTGCGGGGCATGTCCCGGCAGGACTCGCGGCTCGTTGACCGCGACCACCTGGCTCTGCCGGTCGGCGCCCGGCTGGCCGGCGATGCGCACGCCGGTCTCGCGTGTGAAGCGGCGCAGGCCGTTCAGGCGTTCGTTGGCCAGCATCGCGGTCTGGGTATTGGAATAGCCGATCATCACCTGCTCATAGGTCTGCTCGGCTTCGCGGAACCGCCCCGACATCTCGAGCTGGTAGCCCTGCTTGAACAGCGCCTCGGGCCCCGCCGCCGCATACAGGCCGCCGCCGGGCATCGCCACGGGCGGAAGCGGCGCGGCGGGCTGCTGCACCGGCGCGGGCTGGACCGGCATGACATAGGCGGGCGGCGGATATGGCGAAGCGGGTTGCAGCGCACGATAGGACGGCAGCGCGGCCATCTGCGGCGCGGATGCGCCGCCTTCGCGTTGTGCGAGGTAGAGCCGCGAGGCCTCGGTCGGCGAAGGCTCGGCCGCTGCATAGCCCGGGGCCTGGCCGTAAGCCGTCGGGCCCGGCGGCGGCGCGGCGCCGGCCATCGGCGTCGGCGGCGGGAACGACGGGGTGGCGCCGGGCAAGGCCGGCCCTAGGGAAATCGGGTCGGGCGCGCCCGCCGCCATCCAGGGCGGCCGGCGCGGCGTGGTCGCGGTCGGCATGCCACGCGCCGGACCCGGCGACTCGGCGTGCTGCGACGCGGGCTGCGCCCGGGCCTGCAGCGGTACCTGTTGTGGAAGCGGCGCGGGAACCGGCGCGGCAGACAGCGCGGAAAGCGGCTGGGCGGCTTGTTGCGGAGGCTGCTGCGCCGGCAGGCCGGGCAGGTTGGCGGTGAGCATGGGCAGCGCCGGCGCGGTCGCGCTCAGCGTGGTCGGCTGATCGACCGCGCCCGCGACCTGCGAGCCCAGGCTGAACTGCGGCAAGGTCGGAAGTGCGGCCACGGCGGGCCGGGGCATCGGCGCGGCCGGGACAGCAGAGGCTGGCGCGGCGGCTGCCGGCACGGGTACTGCCGGCGCAGGATTAGCCGCACGGGCCGGCGGCGCGGCCGCGGGCGTGATCGGCTGGGGCGATGCCAAGTTGCCGCTGCCGACGGCGTCGGCGACCTGCGTACCCAGTGTGAAGTTGCCGCCTGTCCTGACCGGCGGCTTGGCGGCGGCGATCGGCTTGCCCGGCGCCTCGGCGGGCTTTGGCGGCGGCGGCAAGATGCGCGAGGGCGAGGCGATCGCGGTGCGGCCGGTGATCGGCTCGCTGCCGCCGGGCGCGGAAGCGGCGCTTTCGGCCGCGGGTGGCGCGGCGTTGGCGATCTGCTGCGGCCCGCCGTTGCGCTGCCATGCCGCCGCCTCGGCCCGGGTCAGACGCCGCTGATTGAGCAGCCGGCCTTCGACATAGGTCGCCGACACATGCTCGCCGCCGGAGCGCACGGTCATGAAGCTGCCGTGGCGCTGGCCTTCCTTGTACTGGCCGTGCACCACGTTGCCGTCGGCGTAGCGCGTGACCGCATAGCCGTCCATCTCGCCCTGGTGGAACGTGCCGTCGTTCCGCTCCGTCTCGACGCCGTCGCGGAACCAGATCAGCGTGCCCTTGCCGTCGAGCTTGCCGCCAGCGCAGCCGCCGGACCATCGGATCGATTCGTTCGGATTGGGAAACGGATTGCTGGTGGCGCAGCCGTTCTGCGGATCCTTGACCCAATCGGCGGCGCGCGCATGGGACAGGACAACGCCGGCCGCGAAGACGGCGGCCGCGACCATCCCGGTCAGCGTCCGGGTCGTGTTGCTCCCCCAGTCCATCGGTCGTCTTCGCGACTGTTCTTGCCCCTTCGATAAAATTCTAACCCAACTCGGACACTGGCCGGAGTCATTTCAGGCCCGTGAAAAGCAGTGAAATTGGTGTGGTTCCCGTTGGTTAATGCCCGAAGTCGCGGCAAACCTTGAGCGCCGGAACGCGAATCGCCCGAATCATTGTTGCTATTCCGCAACAGGCTTCCACGAACCGGCGCGCCTCCCATACGCAATCCCGGCATCGCGTTAACCGGGGGTATCGAATTGAGATACATTCGCGGCGTTAGTGCCTTGGCTGTCGCGCGGGAAAGCGGTGCGAACGGGAGCGATGGCGCGGCAATTTACCCATGCCCGTACTATGGCAGCCATCTTGGCTGCGGCGGGAATCCTTGTGCCGGGTCAAGCGGCGTTCGGCCAGGTCCGCACCACCGAGCCCGCGGAAATCCGCGAGCAGGCCGAACAGCAGGAACGCGCCCGGGCCGCGGCGGCCGCCGCCGCCGTGCAGCGGCGCGAGCAGGAAGGAGTCAGGACCGTCACCTTCGCCGAGGTGCTGAAGGACCCCGACAACGTCGAGCTCAACTTCGACTATGCGCGCACGCTGGTGGCGCAAGGCGACCTGAAAGGCGCCTCGGCGACGCTCGAGCGCATGCTGCTGAACAATCCGGAACTGGCGCAGGTGCGGCTGTTCTACGCCATCGTGCTGTACCGCCTCGACAGCCTGGACGAGGCCGAGCGTGAGCTGAAAAGCATCATCGGCTTGCCGATGCCCGACAGCCTGCGCAAGGAGATTCAGGCCTATCTCGATCGCATCTCGTTCCGCAAGAAGCTCACGCGCTACAGCGCCTCGCTCAGCTTCGGATTCAGCTACGACAGCAACCGCAACGCCGCGCCCCGGTCGGGCGGCGTGCTGTTCCTCGACATCCCGCTGGAAGTGCCGGATAACCAACGCGAGCATTCCGACAAGTCGTTCCTGACCATCGGCTCGATGCGCGTGCGTCACGATCTGGGCTTCCAGGAGAAGCACGAGGTGTTCGGCGGCTTCTCGTTCTTCCGCCAGGACGATCTGCACCTGAACGACCAGAACACGCAGAACTACGCTTTCGATGCCGGCGGCACCTACAAGTCGGACTGGGTGAACATGACCT
>JBQTIS010000316.1:0-2143 GCA_052387895.1 Rhodospirillales bacterium
AGCAGCACCACGCCCCAGGTGAAGCATGCGCCCAGCCACCGGAGCCACGGCGCAACCGCGAGCTCCGGCGGCGCCGCGCGCGCGCCGGTGGCGAAGCGGCGTTTCGACAGATAATAGCGTTGCAGCAGCAGCGCCGATGTGGTGCAGCAGATCAGCAGCACGCCCAGCACGCCGGCCGAGGCCGGGTTGGCTCCCATCTCGCCGACGAACAGCTTGTAGGCCTGGACCGACAGGACCGGCATGTCCTCGGCCAGCACGAAGGGCACACCAAAATTCTCCAGCGTCTCCATGAACACCAGCAGTCCGCCCGAAAGCACCGAGGGTAGCACCACCGGCAGGATCACGGTGCGGAACACCCGCCAGCGCGTCGCACCCAGGTTCTGGCCAGCCTCTTCGATCGACACATCGACCGCCTTGAACGCAGCGAGGGTCGGCAGCAGCACGTAGGGGAAGGTCTGCAGCGTGTAGACCAGCACTAGCCCCTGCTTGCCGTAGATCGAGACGCCGTCGAGACCGACCGACCGCAATGCCTGGCTCACGATCCCCGACCGGCCAAGCAGCAGCACCCAGGCATAGGCGCCGACGAACGACGGCAGCACCAAGGGCAAGGCGGCGAGCGCCAGCAGCGCAGGCTTGGCCGGAACCGGCAGGCGCGCGACGCAGAACGCCATCGGCACGCCGATGGCGACGGCAGCGAGCGAGGCAAGCGAAGCGACGATCAGGCTGTTGACGAGTCCGGCACGGTAGAACGGCGTGCCGAGCATCTTGGCGTAGTTCGCGAGGGTGACGGTCTTGCCGCTCGGGTCAAAAAAACTTGCCTAAAACACGTTGAACAGCGGATAGACCAGGAACAGGCCCAGGAACGCGAAAGCGACCGCCGCCACCGCGAGCGGAAAGCCGGCGCGCGCCGGGATCAGGCGCATGGGCCGGCAAACACGGTGACGCGAGCGGGGTCGTAGGCCAGCACGACCACTCCGTCTCCGAGCCCGCGCGGCATGTCGACCGCCGCGGCATGCAGGGCCAGCCCACCAGCCAGCGACAGTTCGATGCGCGTCAAAGCGCCCAGGAACTCGACGCGCAGCACGCGCGCCTCGAGGCCGACCCAGCCCGCCGGCGGCTCGCTGCCCGGCGGCGCGATCGCCAGCGCCTCGGGCCGCAAGGAAAATTCCACCGCAGCGCCCGTCCGCGTTTCGCCGAGCGCACCCGCGTCGATGGCGAATTCCAGGCCGCCCACACGCACCACCGCGCGGGTTCCCTCGCGCCGCGCCACGATACCACTCAACAGGTTGGTCGTTCCCATGAAGCGCGCGACGAAGGGCGTGGCCGGCTGCTGGTAGATTTCCGCAGGCTGGCCGATCTGTTCGACTTGACCCGCGTTCATCACTGCGATGCGGTCGGAGATCGCCATCGCTTCTTCCTGGTCATGCGTCACGTAGAGCGCGGTGATGCCCAGGTTTTTCTGCAACTGGCCGCCGGAGAGCTGGTGCGGCCAGCGCTCGGCGTAACCGTCGAGATGCACCAGCTTCAGCGCCTGGGCCGCGCGCCCGGCGATCTTGGCCGCGCCAAGACCGCGCGCCTTGAGGCCATAGGCGACGTTGCCGCCCACCGTCAGGTTCGGAAAAATCGCGTAGTTCTGGAACACCATGCCGGCGTTACGCTTGTGCGGCGGCACCCGGTCGATGCGCCGCTTGCCGAAATGGATGCTGCCGCCATCGAGATCGCAGAACCCCGCCACCATGCGCAACAGCGTGGTCTTGCCGCAGCCCGAGGGGCCGAGCAGCGTGAAGAACTCGCCCTGCCCGATGGCCAGCGTGACCCCGCGCACGGCCGCGACCGGGCCGAAGGCGCGCGCGACACCGTCGATCCGGATCGCGGTCAACGAGTCCGGTCCGCGGTGAAAATCAACGCGTCTTGGCGATGATGTCCTGGACTTTCTGCATGGTTGCCGGTCGCGCCTTGGTCCAGGCGGCTTCGTCGTATTTGGAAATCTTGATCGCCGAGAAGGCCGGCATCCCGCCCGGAAGCTTCGAAAGATCAACGTCCTGACGCGCGGGCCGGCGGAAGGTCTTGGACAGGATCAATTCGCGCGTGTCCTTCTGGTTGATGAAGTCGACGAACACCTTGGCGTTCTCCGTGTTTGGTC
>JBQTIS010000317.1:0-2282 GCA_052387895.1 Rhodospirillales bacterium
GGCGAGCTTGGTGACCATGCCGCCCGAGCTGTAGCCGGGCGCGGCCTTGCCGGCCATCGCCTCGATCTCCTCGCTCAATTCCTTCACCTCGGGCAGGTGGCGCGCGGCCTTGTCCTTGCGCGGGTCGCCGGTATAGAGCCCGTCGATGTCGGAGAACAGCACCAGGGCGTCGGCGCTGGTCATCTGCGCCACGCGCGCGGCCAGCCGGTCGTTGTCGCCGAAGCGGATTTCCTCGGTCGCCACCGTGTCGTTCTCGTTGATCACCGGCACCGCGCCGAGGCGCAGCAGCTCGCCCAGGGTGCCGCGCGCGTTCAAATGCTTGCGGCGCTGCTCGGTGTCGTCGTAGGTCAGCAGCACCTGGGCCACGGTGATGCCGTGGCGCGCGAGCGATTCCTCGTAGGCGTGGGTCAGCCGGCTTTGCCCGGTCGCGGCCGCCGCCTGTTTTTCCTCGAGCCTGAGCGCGCGCCAGCCCTGGCCGCCGCCGAGGCCCAGATGCAGGCGCCCCACGGCGATCGCGCCCGAGGAGACGATCAGCACCTCCTGGCCCTGCCTGCGCCGGTCCGCGATGTCGTCGGCCAGCGCGTCGAGCCAGCCGCGCTTGACCTTGCCGGTCGCCTCGTCGACCAGCAGCGCCGAGCCGATCTTCAGCACGATGCGCCGCGCGGCCAGCAGCGGCGACGTGGGCTTGGGCGACGTGGGCTTGGGCGACGTGGGCTTGGGCGAAGCGGGGCTCACGTCCGTCGCGCCCCCGAAAAGAGTCCCCCCTCCCCAACGTGGGAGGGGGCCAGGGGGAGGGGGCGGTCTCGCCGCGCGGGGAGAAGAAACCCCTCCCCCTCGCCCCCTCCCGCAACGGGAGGGGGGACGAAAACAGATCCGCCAGCGGTCGCGATAACGCCGCTCATTGCCCGCTCCGCGGGCGCTGGAGGGGGTGCCAGGGGGCTTCCGCCGTCGCGCCGGCGGGCTTCTTGCGCCGGGGCGGCGGCTTGCCGGCCCCGCGGATGTGCTTCAGCAGCGCCGACAGCGCTTCCTTCACGCCCGTGCCCGCCGCGCCCGACAGCGCCAGCACCGGCTTCCGCGCCGCCTTCGCCAGCTTGTCGCGGCGCTGCCTGATCTCGTCCGGCGCGAGCGCGTCGATCTTGTTGAGCGCCACGACCTCGGGCTTCTTGTCCAGGCCGGCGCCGTATTCCCCAAGCTCGCGGCGCACGGCGCGATAGGCGGCGGCGACGTCGCCGGACGTGCCGTCGACCAGGTGCAGCAGCACGGTGCAGCGCTCGACGTGGCCGAGAAACCGCGCGCCCAGCCCCGCGCCCCGGTGCGCGCCTTCGATCAGGCCGGGAATGTCGGCCAGCACGAACTCGCGGCCCTCGGCATAGACCACGCCGAGCTGGGGCTTGAGGGTGGTGAAGGGATAGTCCGCGATCTTGGGCCGGGCGCGCGAGACAGCGGCGAGGAAGGTGGACTTGCCGGCGTTGGGCAGGCCGACGACGCCGGCATCGGCGATCCGCTTCAGGCGCAGCCACACCCAGCGCTCCTCGCCGGGCCAGCCCTTGTCGGCGCGGCGCGGCGCGCGGTTGGTCGAGGACTTGTAATGCGCGTTGCCGAAGCCGCCGTCGCCGCCCCTAAGGAACACCGCGCGCTGGCCGGCCCGGGTCAGGTCGAGCAGCACGGTCTGCTTGTCCTCGTCGATCACCTGGGTGCCCGGCGGCACGCGCAGCACCACGTCCGCGCCCTTGGCGCCGGTCTTGTTGCGGCCCTGGCCGTGGCCGCCCTTGGCCGCCTTGAAGTGCTGCGCGTAGCGGAAGTCGATCAGGGTGTTGAGGCCGTCGACCGCCTCGACGATCACGTCGCCGCCGCGCCCGCCGTCGCCGCCGTCGGGCCCGCCGAACTCGATGAACTTCTCGCGGCGGAACGCCGCCTGGCCCGCGCCGCCGTCGCCCGAGCGCAGGTACACCTTGGCCTCGTCGTGGAATTTCATATCGGGTCCCGCCTGCGCTTGCCGCCCGGGCCTTCCCGCCCCGGCGGCCCCTGGGAACGGGACCTCGATGCCCCTTAAAAACGCGGGGCGGGGCGCGAAGGACCCTACTCGGCGGCGTCCTTCCCGGGAAGGACGTCGACGTAGGTCCGGCCGCGCGCGGACGGTCGGAACTTCACCGTGCCGTCGATGCGCGCGAACAGCGTGTGGTCGCGGCCCATGCCGACGTTGCGGCCGGCATGGAAGGTGGTGCCGCGCTGGCGCACCAAAATGTTGCCGGCCGGCACCAGCTCCGCGCCGAAGCGCTTCA
>JBQTIS010000318.1:0-3577 GCA_052387895.1 Rhodospirillales bacterium
CGAGTACTGGCAGTCCATCGCTTTCATGATGAACCAGAAGGCGTTCGACCGCCTGCCCAAGGACCAGCAGCAGGCGCTGCTCAAGGCCCACGCCGACGCCGCCAAGTACAGCGCCGATCTGATGGGCAAGGAGACCAAGGACTCGCTGGCGCGCATGAAGGCCAAGGGCGTGGCGTACAACGAGATCGACCTGAAGCCCTTCGTCAAGCACATGCTCGAGTTCTACGCGGCCAAGGAGAAATCGGGCGAGCTGCCCAAGGGCTTCATGGACGTGGTCGAGCAGACGCGCAAGAAGACCTCTTAAGACGTGGCGGGCGCCGCCGCCCGGATCGAGCAGGCGCTTGGGGCCGCCGAGCGCCTGTTCCATTTCCTCGCCAATACGTGCCTGGGGCTGATGCTGGCGATCAACATCGTCAACGTCGGCTGGCGCGAGATCAGCGGCATCAGCCTCAAGTTCGTCTGGCCCTGGACCCTGCTGCTGTTCATCTGGATGACGTTCTTCGGCTTCTTCGTCATCTACCGCCGCTCCAAGGACATCACGGTCGAGTATTTCGTCGACCTGGCCGGGCCCTGGGCGCGCACCGCCACGCGGCTTCTGTCCGACGCCATCTGCGCCGGCATCATGCTGCTGATGCTGATCGAGGCGCCGGTCACGCTGTCGAACCAGGTCGGCGACATGGAGCTGATTCCGCTGCAACGCTACTGGATGTTGGTGCCGCTGTTCCTGGCCTCGGGCCTGCTGTTGGTCCATTTCGTGCTCGACGCGGTCAAGGCCGTGGGCGGCGAGGCCGAGCCGCGCAAGGACTACAGCGTGGACGCGGAATAGGGCGCGCATGGCCACGGTGCTGTTCGCAAGCTTCGTCTCGCTCATGCTGCTGCGCGTGCCGGTGGCTATGTCGGTCGGCGGATCGGTGGTGCTGACGCTGGTCTATGCCGGCTACGCCGACGGTCTCTACATCGTGCCGCTGCAGGTGCTGGAAGGGATCGACAACGCCTCGCTGCTGGCGGTGCCGTTCTTCATCCTCGCCGGCAACCTGATGAACACCGTGGGCATGACCGACCGGATTTTCAACTTCGCCATGGCGCTGATGGGGCATTTCCGCGCGGGGCTGGCGCAGGTCAACGTGCTGGGCTCGATGATCTTCGCGGGCGTCAACGGCACGGCGGTGGGCGACATCGCGGGCCTGGGCCAGATCGAGGTCAAGGCGATGCGCGAGCGCGGCTATCCCGCCGATTTCGCGGCCGCGATGACGGTGGCCTCGTCGATCGTGGGGCCGCTGATTCCGCCCTCGGTCGGCCTGGTGGTCTACGCCTATCTGGCCAACCAGTCCGTGGCGCGGATGTTCCTGGCCGGATTCGTGCCGGGGGTGCTGGTGGGCGTCGCGCTGATGATCTTCAACCGCATCTACGCCAAGCGGCTGAACGTGCCGGTGCAGAAGCGCGCGACCCTGCGCCACGTGATCGCCACCGGGCGCGAGGGCGTGGTGGCGCTGGTGGCGCCGGCGATCATCCTGGGCGCGATCCTCACCGGCTTCACCACCGCGACCGAGGCGGGGGTGCTGGCCTGCGCCTACGCGCTTCTGGTCGGGGCCTGGTACCGCCAGCTCAGCGCGCCGCATCTGTGGAAGGCGCTGACCGACACCATGCAGATGACCACGGTGGTGATGATCATCATCGGCTTCTCGACCGTGATGGGCTGGCTGTTGGCGATCGAGCAGGTGCCGCAGCACATGGCCGCGTCCATGCTGACCGTCACCCAATCGCGGCCCGCGTTCCTGGCGCTGCTGATCGTGTTCTTCCTGATCATCGGCTGCTTCGTCGAGGGCGTGCCGGCGAAACTGATCCTGGTGCCGATCCTGCTGCCGGTCACCGACGCCTACGGCGTGGACCGCGTGCATTTCGGCATCATCGTGCAGATGGCGCTCTTGATCGGCATCGCCACGCCGCCCATGGGCATCGGGCTTTACGTGGTCAGCGAGGTGGCGCGGGTGCCGTTCGAGAAGGTCACCATAGCGATCATGCCGATGCTGATCCCCTTGATCGTCGTGCTGATTCTGCTGACCTATATCCCGGGCTTCTCGCTGTGGCTGCCCGACCTGGTGATGGGGCCGGAATAGCCCTCAGCCCTTGCCCATCGCCGCCAGGATCTTGGCCGAGGCGCCGCTGAGATCGCCGATCTTGGCGCCGGCCCTAAGCTTGGCCCACAAATCCTTCTCGCGTTCCTGGCGCGCCAGCGCCGCGTCGGCCACCGCCTCGGCCTCGGCCGGCGGCAGCACCAGCACCCCGCTTTCGTCCAGCACCACCGCGTCGCCGGGCCTGACGGCCACGCCGCCGCAGCCCACGGCCGCGTTGATCGACCCGCCGATGGCGTAAACCCGCGTGGTGATGGGCGAGGGGCCGCGGCACCACACCGGGAAGTCGTGCATGCGAAGCTCGCTGAAATCGGTGCACGGCCCGTCCACCACCGCGGCCACGCAGCCCGCGAGCTTGGCGGCCAGCGCCACGCCGCCGCCCAGGCACGCGTGGCGGTCGTCGCCCATGCGGTCCACCACCAGCACGTCGCCGGCCCTGAGCATCCCCAGCGCGTGGTGCAGCATCGCCGAATCCTGCCCCGGGCATTGCACGGTCACGGCCGTGCCGGCCGCGCGCCGGCCCTGGATCACGCCCTGGATGCGCCGGTCCATGAAGCCCCAGTGGCGGGTGTGGCCCACGGTCGCGGTCTCGACCTTCGACAGTTTTGCGATGGTCGAAGCCGGCACCTGGGCCGGCATCGGGTTGATGGCGAAGCTCATGGGACGGCTCAGCCCTTCAGCACGCGGTGGCGGTGCACCGGCAGCTTCTGGCGGATGTCCTTAAGGTAGTCCAGGTCGATGCGCGCGGTGGCGTGGCCGGCGCCGTCGCTGGCCTGCGCCATCATGTGGCCCCAGGGATCGACGATCATGGAATGGCCCCAGCTCTGGCGCTGCTCGTTGCCTTGCGGATACGAGCCCACCTGCGCAGCGGCGCAGAAATAGGTCTCGGTCTCGATCGCCCGCGCGCGGATCAAGGGCTCCCAATGGTCCTTGCCGGTCTGCAGCGTGAAGGCGGCGGGCAGCATGACGACCTCGGCGCCCTTTTCCGCCAGCGCCCGGTACAGCTCGCCGAAGCGCAGGTCGTAGCAGATCGAGCAGCCCACGGTCACGCCGTCGGCCTGGTACGTCACGACAGTGTCGCCGCGGCCGACCGTGGCGGACTCCTTGTATTCCTTGCCGTCGGGCGTCACGACGTCGAACAGGTGGATCTTGCGGTAGCGCGCGATCTCCTCGCCGTGCGGGTCGAACGCCACCGTGGTGTTGAAATACTCCTTGCCGGCGCGCTCCAGGATGCTGCCGCCGTGCACGTAGATCTTGTGCGCGCGCGCCATCGCCTGCATCGCGCGCCACGCCTCGCCGCCCGGTATCTCCTCGGCCGCGGCGCGGCGCTGCTCGAGCGAGCCGCCCAGCATGGTCCAGACCTCGGGCAGCACCACCATCTGCGGCCGGTCGTGCTTGACCGCCGCGGCCACCAGCTCCTGCGCCTGGCGGATGTTCTCGGCCTT
>JBQTIS010000319.1:0-8304 GCA_052387895.1 Rhodospirillales bacterium
CCACTGTCGCTCAGAAACAGATGCGCGATCTGGCTCTCGGCCGCGCCATCGCGAGCGCTCTATCTGTTCGACGGCTGCCTTAGGCATACGCTCAAGTTCCGCCCGCTATGGTGGAAGGACCTGATTGCGTTCCCCGGGCACCCGCCAGCGGAGACAAAGAAAAAAAATGCGTAACCTATTCTCCGTCTGCCTCTGGGGCGACAGCTATGTCAGCTCGTTCCTGTCGGCGTCGTTGCCTACCCTATTGGCTCCCGGCAATCTGGGGCGGATCGACCGCCGGCGGGATTCGCGATTTCTCATCATCACGACCGCCAATGACGCAGCGCGCATCGCTGCCGCCCCACAATACCGCGACCTGCAGCGCTTCGTGTCGACCGAGATTCTCACCATCCCGAAGCCCAGCCGGTACAACAAATACTCGGCCGTCAGCCGCTGCCAGATGCACGCTATCCATCTGTCCCGGGACTTCGACTCGCTGTTCTTTCTGTATCCCGATTTCATTTACTCCGACGGCGCCATTGGCAACGCCATCCGGCGCCTCGAGCAGGGGCACGACGCAGTGGTGCTGCCCGTGCCGCGCATCGTCGAGGAAACCCTGCTTCCCGAGTTGGCCGCGGCGCCGCGCACCGACAACGGATCGATCGCGCTAGCGCCGCGGGATTTCGTCAAGCTGACCAGTCGGCATCTGCACCGCACGACATGGTCATATTTGTGGGGCGCCACGGACATGACGTCCTACCCTTCGTCGCTTATCTGGCGCATGCCGGATGGCGGACTGTTGTACCGGTGCTTCCATATCCACCCCCTCGCCGTGCTGGTGCAGCGCACGACCTCGGCCTTCGTCGCGCGTTTCCGCATTTCGGTCGACGAGGAGTATCTGTCGCGCGTATTTCCCGATATCGGCTCTATCTATTGCGTGCCCGACTCCGACGAAGCCGCGGTTTGCAGCCTAGTTGAGGGCTTTTTCGAGGTCTCGCGCGTGCCGTCCTGGCAGAAGACGGACATCTTGTACATGGCGCAATGGATGGAGGAGAACGCCTCCACCCTGCATCGCCAATTCGCCAGGCACCCCTACCGTTGGCATGCCGGCGACGCCTCGGCACCGGACTGGCGCGAGGTCGAGGAAACCTCGGACATGGTGATCCAACGGATCGTTGACCGCGGGAACATACCCGACTCCATCCTGCGAGTCGAGGACCGCGCGGCGTACTCCGCGCGCCGCCGCCGTGCCCGCCGCTTCAGGCATTGGGCCTGGCCAGCGATCGTGGCGCCCCTGCGGATCAGGACCGTTTCGACTTACGGCCTGTTCATTGCCGCGCTTTATCGGATTTGCTGGAACGCGGTCAACGCGACCGGAAGCCGACGGATCGTGTTGCGACTGCTCTATCTCTGGCGCCACTTCGTTCCGGGTCCGCCGGTGGCGGTCGAGCATCGCAGTCTGATGAGCGAACGTCTACGGCAGGATGTGCGCGACACGGCGCCGCTCAGCCTGATTTCCATATTCGCCGAGATGTTCAGCCGTATCTTCACGCGAAGCGGTCGCCAAGCGGGCGAAAAACGGAATCCGAACCCGGAGCAGATCCGGTAGTCCATGGAGGAAGCGACCGGCTGCCGGATGCTTGAAATAGCCGGGGGCTTGTGCCACAAGTCCCCGCAACTTCAAGGATATTTCCGGAGCCCTGGCCCGTGGCCGAAGTGAACCTGCTGGCGAAACTGCCCCGCACGCGACGCGACATCAAGGCGCGGGCCACGGCCAAAACCCCGGAAATCGTCGCCGTCTCCAAGCAGTTCGGACGCGAGTATTTCGACGGCCCGCGCGAATACGGCTATGGCGGCTATCGCTACGACGGCCGGTGGATTCCCGTGGCCAGGGACATCGTCGCCCATTTCGGCTTGAAGCCGGGCGACAGGGTGCTCGACGTCGGTTGCGCCAAGGGCTTCCTGGTCAAGGACCTGATGCAGGTCTGCCCCGGCCTCGAGGCGTTCGGCCTCGACATTTCCGAATACGCGCTGATGCACTGCGAGCCCGAGGTGGTTGGGCGCCTGCATCTCGGCTCCTGCGACCGCATGCCATTCCCCGACCGAAGCTTCGCCGCCGTCGTTTCGATCAACGCGATACACAATTTCGATCGGGCGGGTTGCATACGCGCGTTGATGGAAGTCCAGCGCCTGTCGGGCGGGCGCGCTTTCGTGCAAGTCGATTCCTACCATAACGAAGAACAGCGCCGCGTCTTTACGGAGTGGGTGCTGACCGCGGACTTTACCGACTATCCGGAAAAATGGGTCGAGGTATTCAAGGAAGCCGGCTATACCGGCGACTACTACTGGACGATCGCCGAATAGGAGTCATTCGTATTGGCCCGCACCTCAACCCCCATGCCTAGGCAGACCCAGGCTCCGGTATCCAAGCGCCGCGTGCGCTATTCGCCGCTGGCGGACCAGTTCGCGGATCCCCGGCCGATCTTCGATGAGCTGCGCGCGCTGGTCGCCTCGGGCGACTTCACCCTCGGCCGCGTCGTGGCGGAGTTCGAGGCGATGTTCGCACGGATGCTGGGCATGAGACACGCGATCGGCGTGGGGTCGGGCACGGACGCGCTCAAGGTCGCGCTGCGCGGCGCCGGCGTGGGGCCGGGCGACGAGGTGATCACCGCCGCCAACACGTTCTGGGCGACCGTCGGCGCGATCGCGGAAATCGGCGCCCGCACCGTGTTCGTCGATTGCGACGACGGGTTCGGCATGGACCTTGACAAGCTCGAAGCCGCGATCATGCCGCGCACCAGGGCCGTCGTGCCGGTGCAATTGACCGGCGATGTGTTGGACATGAAACGCGTCATGGACATCGCGCGGGCGCGCAAGCTGATCGTGGTCGAGGACGCCTGCCAAAGCCTATTGGGCGAGATCGATGGCCGCAAGGCCGGCAGCTTCGGCATGGCCTCGGCTTTCTCGATGCACCCGCTGAAAATCGTCAACGTCTGGGGTGACGCGGGCCTAGTGGTCACCAACGACGACGCGGTGGACCGCCGCTGCCGGCTGCTGCGCAATCACGGCCTGCGCAGCCGCGACGAGATGGAGATCCTGGGCTACAACACGCGGCTGGATTCGCTGCAGGCGGTCGTGGGCAAGCATATGCTGCCGCAGGTGCCGGGCTGGGTGGAAAAACGGATCGCCAACGCCCGCCACTACGACAAGGGCTTCGCGGCGATACCGCAGGTGCGCGTTCCCCCGCGCAACCCGCGCTCGAAGAACGTCTATCTGCTCTACATCCTGTTCGCGGAGCGGCGAGATGCCTTGCTGTCGCACTGCCTCGAAGCTGGAATCGAGGCCAAGGTGCACTATCCCATACCGATCTACCGCCAGCAGGCGCTCGCCCATCTCGGCTACAAGCCCGGGGATTTCCCCGTTACCGACCGCCACGCGCGCGACATGATCACCTTTCCCGTGGACCAATATCTGGCCCGGGACGACCTTGACTACGTGATCGACGTGGTGCGGCGGTTTTATGCTAGGAGTTAGAGGCGGATTTCGGGACCAACCGAATTCCGTGAGGGAATCGTTTTGATGGACCGTTACATCCTTCTTGGCGGCGGCGGCGTGTTCGCCGTGCATTTCGCCAAATTCCTGCTGGAGAAGAACCACGCCAAGCGGGTGGTATGCATCGGCCGCAATCCGCCCGCCGCGCCGCCCTTCACCCTCGACGTGGGCAAGGGCGATCCACGCTACGGCTATCATCAAATCCATATCGTGTTCGAGCAGGATCGGCTGTTCGAGCTGTTCGACCGCGAGCGGCCGGATGTAATCGTAAACTTCGCTGCCCTGGCCTATGCCACGTCGTGGGAGAAGTCGTTCCGCTACTACGAGACCAACGTCGTGGCGCTGGCCAAGATCTGCGAAGGGCTGATGCAGCGCGACTACCTCAGGCGCTTCATCCAGATCGGCACTTCGGAACTCTACGGTTCGGTCGATCGCGCCGTGACCGAGGACGACAAGCTGCACCCGACAAGCCCGTACGCCGTGTCGAAGATGGCGGGCGACCTGCATCTCGACACGCTGTGGACCGTGCGCAAGTTCCCGTGCAACGTCATCCGGCCGTCGAACGCCTATGGGCCGGGCCAGCTGCTCTATCGCATCCTGCCGCGCGCGGTGTATTGCGCGTTGAAGGGCGTCAAGCTGCCGCTGCAGGGCGGCGGCGTGGCCAAGAAGTCCTACATGCACGCCCAGGATCTGGCCTCGGCGATCTGGATGATGGCCGAGAAGGCGCCGTTAGGCCGCACCTACAACGCGGGCCCGGACCAGCCCTGCACCATCCGGCACCTGATCGAGCTCGTGGCGGAGGAAACGGGTATGCCGCTGGATCGCCTGTGCGAGATCACGCCGGGACGCGTGGGCGAGGACGCGCAGTACTGGCTCGACAGCGCGCGCATCAAGAGGGAGCTGGGCTGGGCGCCGAAGATCGACCTGCGCGAAGGGGTGCGCGACATGGTTGCCTGGGGCCGCAAATACCTGAACCAGCTTCCCGAGCCGTCTGAGTTCGTGCTTAGAGCTTGAACGCCATGCCCAGTGCCTCGCCCGTTGCGACTTCCAACGATCTGTCTGGGGCGATAGACGGATCGCCCGGATACTGGGCCGGAACCTTGATGCCGGCGAGCGAGCTGAAGCAGGTTCGCGGACTGATCCATCGCCAGTTCCTCGACCGCATCGCCAAGCTCTCCCCTGCCGCCGTGGATGCGTTCAGCCAAATCGGCATGGAGCGCTACCACCTGCGAAGCCATCTGATCGACCATGCCGACGTCTGGCCGCGGCCGGTTCGGCTGTTTCCCGCCGACGGCATCGAGTTCATCAGACGCTCGATTTTGATGCGCCGGATCGCCGAAATATTCGGTCCGGCGGAACTGACAAACGAGGTCGAGGCCGGCCCGCCGGAGATCGTCTGGCGTATCGTACGCCCCGGCGAAAAGGACGACGTGGGTCCGCTGCACGCCGACGCATGGTTCTGGGACATCCACGGTTGGCCGGTTCCGCCCGGCCACAAGCGCATCAAGGTCTGGACTATGGTGCACGGCGAGGCGGGCCGCGCCGGCATGCGCATCGTGCCCGACTCGCACCTGAAGGCTCGCTGGAAGTACCGGGTGGAGCAGCGCCATGGCATGCTGAAGCCGGTGTTCGACGAAAGCGCCGTCGCGTCCCGGTCGGAGCTCCTGCATACGCCGCCGGGCGCCAGCGTTCTGTTCAACTACGGTCTTCTGCACGGCGGCTCGGTGACGGGCGGGGATATTTGCCGGGTCAGTTTCGAGTTCACCGTCTTCGTGCCGGCCCGCTGATGGATGGTACACGGCCGCACCGCCAATATGCAGGGACGTCGTCATGCCGTCGATGACTTTCGGCTTGGCTGCGGTGGCCGCGGGATGCGCGCTCGCCTATGCGATCATATACGCGGGCACGGAGCGCGCGGCTTCGCTTTCTTCCCGTTCCCTGGGCCTTCCCGACCGATGGGCTGCGCTGGTGGTCGCCGGGCTCTGGTTGCTGATCGCCGTTTGCTTCGTTCTTTGGCTGCACGCCGACGGCAACTTCTATACCCGCGATGTCGGGGAAAGCAATGCCGTCTATCTCACCGCCACCAACGCCCGCAGCTTCGCAAGCTCGCTCCTCGCCGATCAAGCCGCCAGCCCGGATCCTGCGGCACATCCCTACCTCTACACCCATCATCCCGGCATCGTGCAGCGCTATGTCTCGATCGCGCTGATCCATTTGGGAGTCGGGTTCGAGGGTCAAATTCTTGCCGCCTTGATTGCCTCGGCGCTGGGCCTCGCCGTCGCCTACGTCGCCTTGCAGCGGATGCTGTCGTCCGCCTATGCCGCGCTGTTCGTCATGACGACGGCCGCGTCGTATTGGTTCTATTTCTATGCCGCGGGCGACCTTTATCGCGGTTATCTGCTCAACCTGTTTTGGTTGATACTTCTGGGCCTGTCGCGCAATCCACGGCTCGACCGCGCGGGCTGGAACCTGTTTCTTGGCGCCCTGTCGGTTCTTGTTACCGCGACGGATTGGTCTTTCACCGCCTTCTGCCTGAGTTTCGCGGTGATCTGGACGGTTTATGAGAATCGCCGGATCCATTGGCTGAGGCTCGCGTTGGTGTTCGCGGCTCCGTGCGTCGGCCTTCTGATCGCCCACCAGGCGCTGGTGATCCATACGCTCGGGCTCAAGTTTTGGCTATTCGATGTCGGCGCGACATATTTCGGGCGGGGCGGATTGGAAAGGGGGAGCCGCGAAGCGGAATGGTTGCAGCGCTATCGCGACGCGCATGTCGTGGTTTGGCATGCCAGCGGCCTGGTCGACGGACGCGACTTTCTGCGAACGCTGATCGGAACCTTGTTCGCCAGCAGCGGCCTGTTGGGGGTCCTTTATGTTTTCGCGCTGCCCGCGATGGCGGTGCACGCCGTTGCCGGCCGCCGCTGGCCGCCGGGCCTGGTCGTTCTGATCGCGGTTCCGGCGGTAGCGGTGCTGGCCGGGGCGGCGCCCTTCACCGCGATGGCGGTTCCCGCGCTGGCGGTCGCGTTGCGCGTCGGGCTGGCGTCGCCCGCTAGGGACGGCGACGGGGTCCGCGTCAGCGCCTTTGGCTTGCTGTTGCTGCTGGCGATGCTGATCGAAAGCGCGGTGTTTCCCTGGTATTCATTCCAGTTGCTGCTGAAGGAAGGCCGCGCGCCCTTCGGCCTGCTTTATTCCGCTCTGTTCGCGGTTACCGGATTGTTCGTGATGGGCCGTTGCGCCAGTCCCCGCCCGCTGCTCGGCGGTGCGCTTGGCAGCGGCTTCCGGCAAGACTCCGGGATTGTCGACCGGCTTGAGCGATGGCAGGGCGTCCTCGCGATAGCGTCGCTGCTGCTTTTGATGGCGCTCGCCTATGTCGCCACCCAGGGATGGATGATCGCGCTCGTCGTCTTCCCGCTCGGCCTGGCTTGGCCGCTGGCGGCCTGGGCCAAAGGCCACCGCGATTCGGTCGAGACGTATGCGGCCTGGATCGGCAGCTGTGCCCAGACTGCAAAGGCCTGGCCTTGGGTCGGCATGCTTTGGCTGGGGCTGCGGCTTTTCGTGGCCGTTGGGCTGGCCGGGCTTGCCGCCGTCCTGGTGCTGCAGGCGCGTTCCCTGCCCCCATCCCTGCCGCTGCACCTGGCCGTGTTGGCGCTGCTGGCGGCCGGCTACGCACTCGCTGCCGGGTTGGGGCCATCACACCTGAAAGGCGCAGCCGCGGCGATCCGCGCCCGTTTGGCGGCTGGCGAGGCGCGACTGGGCGGCGTGCCGGATGCACGATGTGGGCGCTTGGGCGCGGCGCTGGTCGCCGCCATGTTCGCGCTGCTGGTCGGCTGGTCCGCCGTTGTCGGCGTTCGCTTTCCGCCGGAGAAACCGCCCTACGGCGACCTGCTCAGCCGCCCGCCATATCAAGGCGCCTCATTCCTTACGTGGACCAGCAGTGACTTGGTGTGGCGATTCACGCGCGGCTGGGCCTATACGCCGGAAACCATTCCGCCGGATTTCAGCAAGCCCAACCTGCGCTGGCGATTTTTCGCCGATTGGCGCGACGATGCCAAGTATTCGCGGCCGCAATTCTTTCTGTGCGATCAGACGCGGTTCCGCTGGGAGGCGATCCGCGGCCCGGAGGATACCAGCGGCCCCCGCACCATTCCTGAGGCGGGCTTGCAGTGCAAGGTTCCCGGCCGGTGCACCTGCGAGGACGTGGCCGCCGCCATGGCGAAGCAAGGCCACAAGGCCGATATCGCGACGCCGTCCTACGCCATCATCCGCTTCGTTTGGTGAAGGCGATGACCGCCAGCGTAATGGCTGCGCCGCCGGAAGTGACGATTTTCGTGCCCTGTTTCAACGAGGCATCGCGCGTCGAAGCCACGATCGAGACCATCAAGCAGGGTTGCGCCGATGTGCCATTCGAGATCGTCGTGTCGAACGACGGCTCGACCGACGGAACCGCCGAGCGGGTGCGCGCGGCACAGCAGGCGAACCCGGATATCTCCATCAAGTTGCTGGACAGCAAAGTCAATCGGGGCCTCGGCTATTTCTTCCTTGCCGCGGCTTATGTGGCGTCCGGCACCTATTACATCTTCATTCCCGGCGACAACGTGGTGCCCGCCGCGACGATTCGCCAGATTCTTTCGCACCGCGGCCAGGCGGATATCATCATTCCCTATTTCGCCGACATCGACCCGCGCCCGATATGTGAAATCGCATGGAATGTTAGCCCCCTGAGGGGCGGATATCGCGTCGAATCCTAGCCCCCCCTGAATGATGTGGCAGACGACC
>JBQTIS010000320.1:0-3198 GCA_052387895.1 Rhodospirillales bacterium
TCCTCCCGGCGGGCGGGGCCGGCTTCGGTTTGCCGCATTATTATCGGCCGGCGCGCCGGAAACGCCAGGGCCCGCCCCGGCGCGCGGGCGGCGCCGCAAGGGGCCGCGCTCTGGACAAATCGGCGGCGCACCAGCATAACGGCGGCCGATGCGCGATTTCTGGCGCTCCTCCGGCTATCATCTGTTGCAACGGGTCGAAACGCCGGCCGGCCCGAGGCTGGCCGTGACCGACGCGTTCCTCGCCGCCTACCTGCGCCGCCCGGAAATGGCGCCGGCCGACGACTCCTGCCCGGCCGAGCGCGCGTTGCACGCCGCGCTTACCCTCGATCCGTTCATGGCGGTCGCCGACGACCGCGTCGCCGCGATCGCCGACGCCGACGCGCGCGAGAATTACCGCGTGTGGCTTTCCTTCCGCGACCGCCTGGCCGGGGCCGGCACGGTCGAGGACGCGTATCTCGGCCTGTTCGCCGGCCACGTCCACGGCGTGCCCGGCCTGTTCGTCGACCAGCTGGCCCATGTGCTGGCGCGCCACGTGATGGAGGGAACCGACAGTGGCATCGGCGCGCGCGCCGCCGAGCTTCTGTTCCGCGAGCAGACCGTCACGCTGAGCGACGGCGCGATCCTGGCCGCCGACCGCGAGACGGTGGAGATGTACGCCGCGTCCGGCGGCTTCGGCGGCCTGGGGCGCCTGGTGGCCGGGGCCCAGACCAAGCTGCGCTCGGTCGAGATCGACGTGCTGAACGAGGAAAACCACCGCGCCTATTTCGGGCGCGACGAGCGTCACGACACGGTGCTGGACCTGACCTTCGCCCGGCCCGGCCTCGACGCCTTTTGCCGCGTGCTGGAGCGCTGGGTCGCGCATCTGCTCGGCGTCGGGGTTTCGATCCAGCCGGTCCAGCGCATCGACGACCAGCGCTGGGCGTGGCACACCGGCCTCGACGCGGTCGCCAGCGAGCTGCTGAACGACCTTTACAACGGCGTGGAGGTGGACGAGGCGCGCATGGAACGGTTGCTCTCGCTGTTCCGCCTCGATTTCGCCGAGCCCAGCGTGATGCGCCAGGACATCGCCGGGCGCCCGGTCTACCTGGCGATGGCGATGACCGAGGGCAAGACGCTGCGGCTGAAGCCGCAGAATCTTCTGGTCAACCTGCCGCTGGCGCCGCGCGCATGAGCGAGGCGTCGGCCGCGGCCGAGGCGATGGGCGGGCGCGCGCAGAGCGGCCTGCGCCTGGGCTTGGCGCTGGTGGTCTTGGCCGCGTCCTGCTACGGCACGCTGCCGAGCATGGTGCGGCTGGCTTTCGCCGGCGGCGCCGACGAGACCGCGATCATGCTGTTCCGCGCCTGCTCCGCGGCGGTGGTCTGCGCCGCGCTGGCCGGCGCCTCGGGCAAGCCAATCGTGCCGCCGCGCGGCTTGCGCCTGATCGGCGTGTGCATCGGCCTGGTATGGCTGGTCGGCGCCTATTCCTATGTCGGCGCCATCAAGCGCATCCCGATCGGCGTGGCGGTGACGATCTTCTTCATGTTCCCGCTGCTGGTGGCGCTGCTGGCCCGCGTGATCGAGGGCGAGCGCCTCGGCAAGGGCAGGCTCGCGGGCCTGGTCGCCGGATTTATCGGCGTGATGCTGGCGGTCGGCGCGTCGCTGGGGGGACTCGATCCGCTGGGCATGTCGCTGGCGGCGGTGGCGGCGGCGGGCGTGGCGGTCAACATCACCCTCAGCGTCAAGGTGATGCGCGGCTCGAGCCCCTACGCGGCGATGGTGATGATGACCGGTGGGTCGGCGGCGGCGCTGATCGCGCTGGCGCTGGCGACGGGCCTAAACCTGCCGACCACGGCGCTGTCGTGGTTCGGCCTGCTTTCCTCGGCGGCGTTGTTCTGCGTGGCGATGACCTGCTTCTACACGGCGGTGCACATGATCGGCAGCGTGCGCGCCGCCGTGGTGTGCAACCTCGAGCCGGTGATGGCGACCCTGGTGGCCTTCCTGGTGCTGGGCGAAACCCTGAAGCCGCTGCAATTGATCGGCATCGCCCTGGTGATCGCCGCCGTCATGCTGGTGCAGCTCGCGGGAAGCAAGAAACCGGGGTGAGCCCGGATGTATGTTTTACCTATGTTTTTCAATATCTTAAACAAAACCATGCCGCTAGGCGTTAGCTCTTGTGGATATCCCATATTTAGCGAGCATCCACAACATGTTGCGGCACACGCTAGACAGTCCACCACATGTATGGCAGCTTTGTGGCATACGAAGCGTGACGCGGCGTAGGCGGACCGACCCGGCAGATCGAGTTGAAGCCCGGGTTTAACCCCCTTCGTTTCGTCAGCGGGAACGCGGCGTACGAGGGGGACTGGGAATGCGAATCGAGCGGCGCTTCACGACCGCGGGCAGATCGCCTTACCACGGCATCGAGTTCCGCACGGTCGCGAGCGAGATTCGCAATCCCGACGGTTCCATCGTTTTCCGCCAGGCCGATATCGAAATCCCCGCGGGCTGGAGCCAGGTCGCCTCGGACGTGCTGGCGCAGAAGTATTTCCGCAGGGCCGGCGTGCCCGACCGCACCGAGTCCGCGGTCGAGCCGGGCGTGCCGGATTGGCTGTGGCGCCGCGTGCCGGCCAAGGACGCCGCGCTGGGCGGCGAGACCTCGGCCAAGCAGGTGTTCGACCGCCTGGCCGGCACCTGGACCTATTGGGGTTGGAAGGCGGGCTACTTCGACGCCGAAAGCGACGCGCGGGCCTATTTCGACGAGACGCGCTTCATGCTGGCGAAGCAGATGGGCGCGCCCAACTCGCCGCAATGGTTCAACACCGGCCTCTACTGGGCCTACGGCATCGACGGGCCCGGCCAGGGGCACCACTACGTCGACTACAAGACCGGCGAACTGGCGGCCTCGCGCTCGGCCTACGAGCATCCGCAGCCGCACGCCTGTTTCATCCAGTCCGTGTCCGACGACCTGGTGAACGACGGCGGGATCATGGATCTGTGGGTGCGCGCGGCGCGGCTGTTCAACTCCGGCTCGGGCACCGGCAGCAACTTCTCCAAGCTCAGGGGCGAGGACGAACCGCTGTCGGGCGGCGGCAAGTCGTCGGGCCTGATGAGCTTCCTCAAGGTGGGCGACCGCGCCGCCGGGTCGATCAAGTCGGGCGGCACCACGCGGCGCGCCGCCAAGATGGTGGTGGTCGACGTCGACCACCCCGACCACGAGCA
>JBQTIS010000321.1:0-2652 GCA_052387895.1 Rhodospirillales bacterium
CCCGGCGAGTATCTATCCAGATACGGGACACGCGAGCGAAGTCGCACGTGAGAGCCTCTTTCATAGGCGGCGTGGGCTGGAGGAGCTTCACGTCAATCGACATGGCCTCGCGCAAGGGGGCGAAGCCGCCGTGCATCTCGGTCGCCGCGCAGCGCGCCGCGGCGCGCGTCGCCGGGTTCGTGGGCCACAGCCTGGCCGCGGGACCGGTTTCGGCCAGGTATTCGCAGATCGCCAGCGATTCCCAAACAGTGACGGATCCGTGCTTCAAGATCGGCACGAAGCCGGCCGGCGAGTGCTTCAGGATCTTCGCCCTGGTGTCGGGCCGGCGCAGCTCGATCAGCGTTTCCTTGAACTTCCGGCCGGTCGCCTTCAGCGCCAGCCACGGGCGCAACGACCAGGACGACCAGGCCTTGGTGCCGATCACGATCTCCAGCTCGGGCATTCGGTATCTCCGCCGCTCCGCAGGACAAAGGGCGGCGATTTTTGCCCCGAAAGCGCCGCCGCCGCAAGCCGCTTTGCCCGCGCGCGAGATTTCGGGCATCGTTCGCCGCCGCGACCCGAACGGAGCTCCCCATGCTCGAATGTTTTTCCCCGCGCCCGTCGCCCGACGCCGTGCCCATCGTCCCGATCGCCAAGGCCGAGGCGAAGAAGCGGATCGACCGTCTGCCCCCGCGCTTGAAGGCGTGGCTCGGCGCGTCGGGCTTCACCGGCGCGGCCGGGCAAATCCACCTGGCGCCGGACGAGAAGGGCGCGCTGGAGCGCGCGTTCGTCGGCACGGGCGAAGGCGAGGCGCTGTGGGCGCTGGGCGACCTGCCCGCGCGCCTTCCCGCGGGGCGCTACCGGCTCGATGCGCCTTACGACAAGAAGCAGCAAACCCGGGCGGCCCTGGGCTGGGCCTTGGGCAGCTATTCTTTCGACCGCTACAAGAAGCGCGAGAAAAAGGCGGTCGCGCTGGACTGGCCGGGAAAGGCCGACCGCGCCCATGTCGAGCGCGCGGCCGAGGCGATTTTCCTGGCGCGCGACCTGATCAACACCCCGGCCGGCGATCTGGGGCCGCAGGAGCTAGCGGCCGCGGCGCAAGCGCTCGCGCGCCGTCACGGCGCCAAGTGCCGCGTGATCGTGGGCGACGATCTGCTGAAGCGCAACTACCCGATGGTCCATGCCGTGGGCAAGGCCAGCGCCCGCGCCCCGCGCCTGGTCGATTTCAGCTGGGGAACCAGGGGCCCGCGCATCGCGCTGGTCGGCAAGGGCGTGTGCTTCGATTCCGGCGGGCTCGACCTGAAGAACTCGGCCGGCATGAAGATGATGAAGAAGGACATGGGCGGCGCCGCGCACGCCCTGGGCCTGGCCTCGATGATCATGGCGGCGAAGCTGAAGGTCCGGCTGCGCGTGCTGGTGCCGGCGGTCGAGAACATGGTCGCGGGCAACGCTTTCCGGCCTCTCGACATCCTAAAGTCGCGCAAGGGGCTGACGGTCGAGGTCGGCAACACCGACGCCGAGGGCCGCCTGATCCTGGCCGACGCTTTGGCAGAGGCCGACAGCGACAAGCCGGCGCTGCTCGTCGACTTCGCCACCCTCACCGGAGCCGCGCGCGTGGCGCTCGGTCCCGACCTGCCGGCGCTGTTCGCCAACGACGACGGGCTGGCACGGGACATCCAGAAATTCGCGGCCGCCGAGGCCGACCCATGCTGGCGCCTGCCGCTGTGGAAGGGCTACCGGCAGGGCCTCGACAGCAAGGTGGCAGACCTCAACAACATCTCCGAGTCGGGCTTCGCCGGGGCGATCTACGCGGCGCTGTTCCTGAAGGAGTTCGTGTCGGACGCGACTCCCTGGGCGCATTTCGACCTGTTCGCCTGGAACAACCGCGCCCGGCCGGGCCGGCCCGAGGGCGGCGAGGCGATGATGCTGCGCGCGCTCTACGCCATGATCGAGGACCGTTACGGCTGACGCCGCGATGGGCCGGCCGGCGACCCCGCACCAGGCGCTCGAGCTGTGGCGCCGCGCCACGCTGGCGGGCGTGCGCGGCGCCGACCCGGACCTCACGCAGCGCCAGATGGCGCTGCTCTTGACCGTGTATCTCGCGCCCGCGCCGCACACCGTGCGGGGCCTGGCCGCGACGCTCGGCGTGTCGCGGCCCGCGGTCAGCCGCGCGGCCGACCGGCGTTGCGCGCTCGACGTGATCCGCCGGCGCCGCGACGAGCGCGACCGCCGCTCGATCGTGCTGCTGCGCACGATCCGGGGCTCGGTCTATTTGCGCGACTTCGCCGGCGAAATTCAGCGCGTGCTGAAGGCGCTGGAGGGCGCCGGCTAGTACCCCCGCCTGGGGTCCACGACGTTCAGCGGCTTCTCGCCCCGGCGGATGCGGCGGATGTTCTCGACCACCTGGGAGAGCGCCGAGCGCGGATCGGTGATCGCCGCGACATGGGGCGTGACCGCGACCTTGGGATGGGTCCACAGCGGCGAGGACGGCGGCAGCGGCTCAACGCGGAACACGTCCAGCGCCGCGCCGGCGAGATGCCCGGAGTCGAGCGCGGCGACAAGGTCGTTCTCCACCAGCTGCCTGCCGCGCCCGATGCTGATGACGAAGCTCTCGCGCGGCATGGCGGCGAAGGCGCGCGCGTTCAGGATGTCCATGGTCTCGGGAGTCAGCGG
>JBQTIS010000322.1:0-2768 GCA_052387895.1 Rhodospirillales bacterium
CCGTCGATGCGCGCGAACAGCGTGTGGTCGCGGCCCATGCCGACGTTGCGGCCGGCATGGAAGGTGGTGCCGCGCTGGCGCACCAAAATGTTGCCGGCCGGCACCAGCTCCGCGCCGAAGCGCTTCACGCCCAGGCGCCTTCCTGCCGTGTCGCGGCCGTTGCGCGAGCTGCCGCCTGCTTTCTTGTGCGCCATGACGCCTGGGTTCCTTCTCTAGGCCTGGCCGCGCTGGATCGCGGTGATCTTGAGCACCATCAGGTCTTGGCGGTGGCCCTTCTTGCGCCGGTAGTTCTTGCGCCGGCGCTTCTTGAAGACGATGACCTTGGGGCCGCGGGCCTGCTTGACCACCTCGGCCGTGACCGAGGCGCCCTTGACCAGCGGCGTGCCGATCTCGACCTTGCCGGCGTCCGAGAGCATCAGCACGTCCTTGAGCTCGACCTGCTTGCCGGCCTCGGCCGCGAGCTTCTCGACCTCGATCACGTCGTCCTTGGCGACCTTGTACTGCTTGCCGCCCGACTTGATGACTGCGAACATGACCGATCCTGCTGGACTTAGGTGAAAGCGGCGCGGATTTTCCAACGATTCCAACCCGATACGCTGGTCCGCGCCAGGCCCGGGGACCGCGCCGCCCGGGCCGCCGGAAGCGGGGAATATAGTCGGGAAGCCTTGCGAGTCAACGGGGTTGAGGGGGCGTGGGGGGATTGCCTAAGCGCAAGCAGAGCCGCGACAGCCTCGTCTGGCGCGTGTCTCGCCGCGGCAAGGCACAACCAGCCAATACCGTCATGCGCGCCTCGAAGCTTATGCTCCTTCGGTGTCCCGCGCATCCACGTCGTCAGGAAATTCTACTCCGACCCCGATCTCGCGACCCCGATCCCGCAGCTGCCTTCGCACCGTTCGTGCGGCCTACTCCTCAAAGCGGCCCGTGGCGTCGCGATCGCGCTCGTATCGTCTCGTGAGCGGAAACGGCGGCAACCAGGACTCGCGACGGACGGTCCAGAGTTCGTAGGTCGGCGTCAGTTGGTCGGGGGCATCCAGGGATCCCAGGTTTACTCCGATTTCGTCCGCGGTGCGTCCGAAAACGGGCGAGCCGCAGCGGGGACAGAAAGACCGCCCGGCGTAGTCGCGTGTTTCGCCGTCGATCGTCACCGCATCCCGAGGGAACACCGCGGAAGCGTGAAAAAGGGCCCCATGATGCTTGCGGCAGTCGAGACAGTGACAAAGGCCGACCCGGTATGGGCGTCCCGACGCCACAATTCGGACGTTGCCGCACAGGCACCCGCCGGTAAATCGGTCCATGCTGTGTCTCCTCTAACACTAACAGCAGAAATCGGGGTCACGGGTCAGAGCACCATCAGCTGGCGCTTGCCGCGGCGCTTCTTCGCCGGCCGGCCCGCGGGCCTGGGCGCGATGCGGCGCTTGAGGGCCTTGGCGGCGCGCGCCTTGAAGCGCGCGCTTCCAAACGCTCAGCCGCCGTTGGTCGCCTTGAGCCGCTGCCGTCCGATTTCGATTTCCCGGTCCGCCGCCGCGCCCTTTCAATTGTAATTCAGCGCCACCTTCTGCCCGAGCTGCACGCCGCGCCGGGCGAACTCCTGGACGGCAAGCGCCGTCATGTCGCCCAGCGCCCACAGCGTGACCGGCGCGCGCCGGACCGCCAGGACCGCGAACAAAAGCTTGTCGGCATGGGCGCGCGACTCGGGCGTCCAGTAGATCCGGTCGGCCGGCACGGCGAGGAACCAGCCCTTGAGGTCGGAGAAGGCCGCGGGCACGCCCTCGATCAGCTCGAACCCGGCGATCGGCGAAACGCCGAAATGGTACGAGCTGAACATCTCGAGCATCTGCTGCCAATAGAGCGCGGCGGCCTCGGAGTCGGCCGTCAGCGCGGCTTCCATGAACTTCTCGCGGCCCTTGGCCTCCTTCATGGGCGACAACAGGCCGGCGACGATGGTCTTGCGCCGCGGCGAGTAGTAGGGATGGTCGAGGAACCTGTCGGTCAGGCCCGACGGCATGCCCATCTGCTCGAGCGTGTGGCGGGTGCGGCGGCGCAGCTCGGAAGCCGGCTGGGTGTTGACGATCTCCTGCAGCGCGTCGACGCGCCCCAGGTTCGAGACCACCGCGCCGGCGGTGCCGGTGACCGCGATCATCGCCACGTCCACGGTGATATTGCCGCCGGCGCTGGCGCGGCCGATGCGGTCGAGCTCGTCCTGCAAGAGCTGGTTCGAGGAATACACGTCCACGCCCATCTCGGCCGCCAGCTCGCGCTTCTTGCGGCTGACGCCCGCGATCTCGGCGAACATGCCGTCCTCGAACCTGGACTTGTCGCTCTTGAAGCCCTCGCCGGTGCGCGCCACGAAATCGCCCACGCCCTTGGGGATGTTCTTCAGCGTCTCGACCGGGCTGGTCAGAAGCGCGCCGACGCCGCGCACCGGCGCCAGCGCCGCGTTGGCGACGCCGCCCGCCACGGTCTCGCCGCTGTCGATCGCCTTCAGCCGGGCGATCGCCGCGAGCTCGCGCGCGCGGATCCTGGCGAAGCTCTCGTTCGGCGCCTCGAGCTCGCCGTAGCTCGACTGGATCGAGGTCCGGTTCCACATCCCCAGGCCCGTGGGCGCGGGCGCGGGCCTGACCGGATCGAGCAGCCGGTGCTGCGCGGACCCCGCCAGTTCCGGCGGATAGACCTCGCCCGCCGCGCGCTCGGCCGCCGCTTCGTATTCGCCCGCGGCCGGTTGCTGGGCCTGGCGCTGGGGCTGCGTTCGCGGCTGGGCCCGCCCAGCC
>JBQTIS010000323.1:0-7591 GCA_052387895.1 Rhodospirillales bacterium
GCTCGGCCACGCCCGTGTCCCACAACATGCGGCCCACCAGCGCGGCCACGGGCGGGCCGGGCGGCTCGGGCGAAGGCGCGAAGCGGGTCAAATCCACGCCCGAGCCGGGGATCAGCACCGCGGCCTCGCGCCTGGCGATGCCGCGCCCGACCAGCATCGCCAGATCGTCGGGGTTCTGCATCACCACGCGCCAGTTGGCCCCGCGCGCCAGCAGCAGGCCGAGCAGCCCGCGCGCGGCGGGGCCGAGCGCGCGCGCCAGGCCGCCGCCGCCGATGAACAGGTAGCCGAGGCCGGTCAGCGCGTTGACCACGACAGGCACGCCGGCGAGCCGCGCCGCCAGGCTGCCCTCGAGCACCGGCTTGATCGCGACGTGGTGCGCGATGTCCGGCTTCTCGCGGCGGTAGAGCCGGTAGATGGCGGCGACGGCGGCCAGCTCGCGGAGCGGATTCCAGCCCCCGCGCTTCCATGTCAGGGGAACGACGCGAAACCCCTCCGCCTCGATCGCGGCCCGGCCCCCCGGATCCTTGGCGCCGACGCGCGTCGCCACCGCGACCTCGAACCCGGCGTCGCGCGCCGCGCGCGCCATCGGCAGGCGGTGCGACCGGACATACCAGTCCTCGGTGACGAGGTAGATCAGCTTCGGGCGCGGGTTCTGCGGCATGGCGGGCGTACTATACTGCGGCCCATGATCTTCGCCGAACCGCCGCCGCCCGACGGGCCGCGCGCCGCGATCCGGGCGCTCCACCGCGCCGACGAGACGGCGTGCGTCGAGGCGCTGATCCCGCGCGCGCTGGTTTCGCCCGAGGCCGGGGAGCGGGTGGCGGCGCGGGCGGCGGGGCTGGTGCGCGCGGTGCGCGCGCGGCCCCGGCCCGGCGGGCTCGACGCGTTCCTGCACGAATACGCGCTGAGCTCGCGCGAAGGCATCGTGCTGATGTGCCTGGCCGAGGCGCTGCTGCGGATTCCCGACGCCGACACGGCGGACCGGCTGATCCGCGACAAGATCGGCGGCGCCGACTGGCAGCGCCATGTCGGCCAGAGCGAGTCGCTGTTCGTCAACGCCACGGCCTGGGCCGTGTTGCTGACCGGAAGGCTGGGGGGCGCGGAGCCGGGCGTGGGGATCGACTGGGCGCAGGCGATGAAGCGCCTGGTGGCGCGCTCGGGCGAGCCGGTGATTCGCGCGGCGATGGCCCAGGCCATGCGAATCTTGGGCCGGCAGTTCGTGATGGGCCGCACCATCGGCGAGGCGCTGCAGCGCGCGGCCGGCGCCGAGCGCCAGGGCTATCGCCATACCTACGACATGCTGGGCGAGGCCGCGCGCACGGCGGCCGACGCCGGGCGCTACCTCGAGTCCTACCGCGCCGCCATCGCCGAAATCGGCCGCGCCGCGAAAGCGGCGAAGTCGATCCACGACGCGCCCAACATCTCGGTCAAGCTGTCGGCGCTGCATCCGCGCTACGAATACGCGCAAGCGCGGCGCGTGCTGGACGAGCTGGGCCCGCGCCTTTTGCAGCTCGCCCGCGCCGCCAAGGAGGCCGGCATCGGGCTCACCGTGGACGCGGAAGAGGCCGACCGGCTCGACCTGTCGCTCGACCTGATCGAGCTAGCCGCGGGCGACCCGCCGCTTAAGGGCTGGGACGGGCTCGGCCTGGCGGTGCAGGCCTACCAGAAGCGCGCCGCCGCGCTGGTGGACTGGCTCGCGGCGCTCGCGCGCCGGCGCAAGCGCCGGCTGATGGTGCGGCTGGTCAAGGGCGCCTACTGGGACAGCGAGATCAAGCGGGCGCAGGAGCGCGGCCTCGACTCCTATCCCGTGTTCACGCGCAAGGCCTCGACCGACGTGTCGTACCTCGCCTGCGCCCGCGCGCTGCTGGCCGACGCCGAGGCGTTCTATCCCTGCTTCGCCACCCACAACGCGCATACCGTGGCGGCGGTGCTCGAGCTGGCGGGCAGGCGGCGCGACTGGGAGTTCCAGCGCCTGCACGGGATGGGCGAGCAGCTTTACGAGGAGATCGTCGGCAGGGACAAGCTGGGGCTGCCGTGCCGGGTCTATGCGCCGGTGGGCGGGCACGAGGAGCTGCTGGCCTATCTGGTGCGAAGGCTGCTGGAGAACGGCGCCAACACCTCGTTCGTCAACCGGCTGGTGGACGAGAAGGCGCCGGTCGAGGCGATCGTCGCCGACCCCGTGGCGGCGGTGGCGAAGCTCGCGGCCAAGCCGCATCCGCGCATCCCGCTGCCGGTCCGCCTGTTCGGGCCCGAGCGCAAGAACAGCATGGGGATCGACCTCAACGACCCGGCGGCGCTGGCGCCCCTGGCCGAGGCGATGGAAAAAGCCGCCGGGCGGAAATGGCGCGCGGCGCCGATCATCGGCGGCGAGGCCGCGGCGGGAAAGGCGGAGACGATTTTCGACCCCGCCGACCGAAGGCGGATCGTGGGCGAGGCCGCGCCGGCCGATCCGGCCCTGGTGGACCGGGCGCTGACGCTCGCCCGGCGCGCGCAGGGCGACTGGGACCGGCTCGGCGGCGACCGGCGCGCCGAGATTCTCGACCGCGCGGCCGATCTCATGGAAGCGGCGCGGCCCGAACTCATGGCGCTGGCGGTGCGCGAGGCCGGCAAGACCGTCCCCGACGCGCTGGCCGAGGTGCGCGAGGCGGCGGATTTCTGCCGCTACTACGCGGCGCGCGCGCGCGAGGACTTCGCCGCGGCCGCGCCCTTGCCGGGCCCCACGGGCGAGAGCAACCGCCTGGCGCTCAACGGGCGCGGCGTGTTCGCCTGCGTCAGCCCGTGGAACTTCCCGCTGGCGATCTTCACCGGCCAGGTCGCGGCGGCGCTGGCCGCGGGCAACGCGGTCGCGGCCAAGCCGGCGGAGCAGACGCCGCTGATCGCCGCGCGCGCGGTCGAGATTTTCCACGCCGCCGGCGTGCCGGGCGACGCGCTGCACCTGCTGCCGGGCCCGGGCGAGACCGTGGGCGCGGCGCTGGTCGCGGACCAGCGCGTCGCGGGCGTCGCCTTCACCGGCTCGACCGAGGTGGCCCGGGCGATCAACCGCGCGCTGGCCGGGCGCGCGGGCGCGATCGTGCCGCTGATCGCCGAGACCGGCGGCATGAACGCGATGATCGTCGATTCCTCGGCGCTGCCCGAGCAGGTGACGGCCGACGCGGTGCTCTCGGCCTTCGGCTCGGCCGGGCAGCGCTGCTCGTCGCTGCGCCTGCTGTTCGTGCAACAGGACATCGCCGGCCGCCTGCTCGAGATGATCGCCGGCGCGATGGACGAGCTGGCGCTGGGCGATCCCGGCCTGCTCGCCACCGATATCGGGCCGGTGATCGACCGGGACGCCCAGGCGGCGCTGGAGGCCCACGCCGCGCAGGTCGCGCGCCTGGGCCGGGTGCTGGCGCGCTGCAAGCCGGGGGCGGGGACCGGGCACGGCACGTTCTTCGCGCCGGTGCTGGTCGAGCTGGAGGGCCTGGTCATGCCCAGCCCGCGCGAGGTGTTCGGGCCGATCCTGCACGCGATCCGCTACCGCGCCGGCGAGCTAGACCGGGTGTTGGCGTTCGTCAACGCCATGGGCTACGGGCTGACGCTCGGCATCCACAGCCGGATCGACCAGACGGTGCGCCGGATCCACGAGCGGGTGGCGGTCGGCAACACCTACGTGAACCGCTCGATGATCGGGGCGGTGGTGGGGGCGCAGCCGTTCGGCGGCGAAGGCCTGTCCGGCACGGGGCCCAAGGCCGGCGGCCCGCGCTATCTGCACCGATTCGCCACCGAGCGGACCTTGAGCATCGACACCACCGCGGCCGGCGGCAACGCCAGCCTGCTGTCGCTGGAAGAGGGGCCCTGATCCCGGCGGCGACCCTACGGCCGGCCGGGTGCGGCGTGATTTGACCAGGATCAATGACGGGGGGCGGCGAGCCTATAGATTTCCGTCATGCGCCGCCAATTCCCCAATGTCTTGCAGGCCTTGGCCCGAGCGGGGGCGATGGTCGCCGCGCTGGCGCTTTGGCTCGCGCCGGGCCTGTCGCCGGCGCAGGCCGCGTACCCCATGAGCGCGGCATCGGCCTTCGCCGTCCAGGCGATCGACGTTGCGGCGCCGGAATCGCCTTGCGTCCCCGCGCGCCACATTCAGTGCGCGGCGGGCCATTTCTGCGCGTCGTGCGCGCCGGCTGTCGCCGGCGCAGCGGCGCCCCGTGCCGCCGAGGAGCCAACCCCTCCGGCGAACGCGCAGCCGCCGCGGCGGTTCCCTCGCGCCGCCGCGCTTCAGGGCGGCGACGTGGCGCCGCTCTACCGCCCGCCCTAGAGCCGCGTTCCTCGGCAAGTCCGCTCGCGCGCGGCGCGGGCGGCCGAATGCCCGTCCGCGAGGGGCGGGTGAACAATTCGCGCACAGGAGCGCAGCGATGAACGGGGATTCGAAGGCGGGTCGGGCGCCGAACGGCGGCCGCGGTTCGCTCAGTACAAGGCGGGGTTTCCTGGCGGCCGCCAGTTTCGGGGTGGTCAGCCTGTATGGCTTGTGGGCCGGAATCGGCCTGGCGCCGCTCAATATCTTCGCGGGCCACGACGACGACCGCCCCGGCGGCGAACCGCGCGCCGAGCACGGCGCGGCGCCGCCGGCGGAGGGCGCGCACGCCGGCCACGGCGCGGCTTCCGGCCCCGGCGTCGAGGAGTTCCGCCGGCAAACCGAGGCGTTCGTCGCCAAGTTCCGCCTGCCCGACGGCAGCGTGGCGCCGCACGCCGGCCACGGCGCCGCGATGCCCATGGACGCGCCGGTCGAGGTGTACCTGCTGGCCCAGCAGTGGTTCTTCGAGCCGGGCGTGCTGCGGCTCGAAGCGGGGCGCGCCTACCGCTTCCGCATGATGGCCGCGGACATGAGCCACGGCGCCTCGATCCAGCTCGGGTCCGGCAGCCATGTCATCCGCCTGCGCCGGGGGGTCGTGTCGGAGCGCGACCTCACCTTCAAGCGCGCGGGCGAGTATCTGGTCTATTGCACGGTCTATTGCGGCGTCGGGCACGACCGGATGGCCGCGAAGATCGTGGTCGCGTGAGGCCCGCCATGGAAACCGGCAAACTAAGCAATGGACTGCGCGCGCTGCCGCGCGGCGACAGGGCCCTGCTGACCGGCATGGCCGCCGTGGCGCTGCTGGCGCTCGCGCTCGGCGTCGGATTGGGGGCGTTCACCGCGTTCGCGCGCGCGGGGTTCGCGCCAACGGACCCCGAGACCGGGTACCGCGCGATGACGGGCTACGGCGTCGCCGCGTTCTTCTATTGGCTCTACTTCGCCCAGGCCGTCGCGATGCTGGCGATCGCGGCGGTGCATTGCCGCGACGCGCCGGCATTGGCCTGGCCGTGGCTGGGCTGGGCCGGATTCGCGGCGATGACGGCGGGCCTCGCGGCAAGCCTCGCCGGGATCTGGGCCGGACCACCCATGCTCTACGACGGATCGCCGGAAGTCGTGGGCGAGGAGCGCGCGGCGGCCGCGGCGTTCTATCTCGGCTACCTGCTGCTGGGGGCGGGCCTGTTCCTCGCCGCCCTGTGCCTGATCGCGACCGCGCTGGCGGGCAAGGCGGAGCGGCAGGGACGAGCCTGGCCCGCGCTCGGCTTCGGCGTCGTGGCCTGGGCCGGGCTGGTGATGGTCAGCGGCATCGCCATCGCCAACACGTTCCTGCCGGCGGCGCTGTGGGCGCTGGGCCTGGCCCAGGCGCCGGGCGACCATTCCGGCGCTTGGCACCTGCTGTTCCACAACCTGCACTACCTGCCGCTGATGGGGGTGGTGCTGGTCTGGTACGCGCTGGTGCGCGACATGACCGGCGTAGCCTCGGTTTTCGGCGATCGATTCTCCAAGCTCGCCTTCGCGTGCTACCTGGTGTTCGTCCCGCCGACCTCGCTTTACCACATGTTCCTCGAACCCGGCTTGGCGCCGGCGGTGCGCGTAATCGGCTCGCTGCTGTCGCTGTTCATCGGCGTCCCGACCGTGGCGGTGTTCCTGGTGATCGTCGTCTCGCTCGAGGCGCATGCGCGCGCCAAGGGCGCGCGGGGGCTGTTCGGCTGGCTGCGGACCTTGCCGTGGGCGGAGCCCGCGATGGGCGCGATCGGCATGGCGGTGGTCAACCTCGCGTTCGGCGGCGTGCTGGCGTTCGTGCTGATCCAGGAGCGGCTGGCGCCGCTGCTCAGCGACACCTTCTTCGTTCCCGGATACTTCCATTTCCTCACCATCGGCACGGTGACGCTGACGCTGCTGGGCGCTTTCGCGCGGCTGATCCCGCCCCTGAGCGGCCATGCCGTGTCGGGCCGCGGGCTGCTTGCCGCCCTGCCTTACGTGCTGACGCTCGGCGTGGCGGTGTTTGGCGTCGCCGGCGTCGCCGCCGGGATGCAGGGGATGCCCCGCCGGGTGCTGGAAGCGGCGTACGACGGCGCCGCGCCCGCGGCGTGGCAGGCATTGTCCCAAGCCGTGGGCGCCGGCGCCGCGATCGCGGCGGCGGCGCTGCTGGCCTATGCCCTGGCGCTCGCTCGCTCGCTGCTGGGACGGGCCACGCCGGCGGGCGCGGAGGCGCGGATGCCCGCGGCCCTGGAGGCCGCTCCGGCCGCGACCGTGATGCGCCAAGCCGCGTGGACCGGCCCGCTCGCCGTGCTTGCGCTGGTCGTCGCCATGTATGCCGCCACCTATGCCACGGTCGCGTTGATGCGCGCGTTGCCGATCGTCGGCGTGGGCGGCGGCCATTTATAGTTGCGCGCCGGGAAGGAGGGATCATGTCGGAGGACACAGGGCTGATCGCCGCCGTGGGGGGTGTATGGGCCCTCCTGGCGATGCTCTACGCCGCCGTGCCGATGCTGGACATGCCGGGCAGCGTCACGATCTGGGGCGGCGGCGCCGTGCTGTTCCTGGCGCTTGCGGGCGTGCTGGCCCTGACGGAACGGCTGGCCGCGCGGCGCGGCTAGGCCCGTCCCGGCGGGCTTGGACGGGGCGTCGCGCTCCTGTAAGATAGCGCCCAAGAGAAACGGCGGGCGCAATGAGGCCGATCGCGGCGGGATTCCGAATGGCGGCGTTGGGGCCGGCGCTTGCGGCCTTGGCCGCCTGCGTCACGCCCAGCACGACGTCCGTGACCTCGTACGGCTGGATCGAGGAGCGCGGCAATCCCAGGCCGACGCTGGAGAAGTTCACGGTCTGCCACGACTACGGCTGCGCCACGCGCACGGCGGTCAGGCTGCCGGCCGAGGAATGGCAGGAAGTGCGCGGCTTGTTCAAGGAAGAGGCCACGGACTCGGGCGAGGAGCGCCGGCGCATCGCCGAGGCCATCGGCAAGATCGAAGTCGCGGTCGGCCGCCTGACCGGCACGTCCAACGACAGGGGCGGCACGCTCAACTCGATCGCGCTTTCCGGGCAGATGGACTGCGTGGACGAGGCGGTCAACACCACCACCTACCTGGTGCTGATGGAACAGGACGGGCTGATCAAGCGCCACAAGGCGCAGAGCGTGGCGTGGCGCGGCACGCTGTTCGGCAAGGTTCTGCCGCACGTGACGCCGGTCATGGCCGATACCGGCAGCGGCGAGCTGTGGACGGTCGACTCGTCGTTCTTCGACAATGGCAAGGAGCCGGTCATCAT
>JBQTIS010000324.1:0-4128 GCA_052387895.1 Rhodospirillales bacterium
ACTTCATGCTGAAGGAGATCTACGAGCAGCCCCAGGTGATCGGCGACACGCTGACCCAGCTCGTCAATCCCGCCGCGCGCAAGGTGGTGCTGCCCGACCTCGGCATCGATTTCGCCAAGGTGCCGCGCGTGACGATGATCGCCTGCGGCACGGCGTCCTATGCCGGCGTGGTGGCCAAGTACTGGTTCGAGCAGATCGCGCGCCTGCCGGTGGAGGTCGACGTCGCGAGCGAGTTCCGCTATCGCGAGGCGCCGATGCCCGCGGGCGGGGTGGCGCTGTTCATCTCGCAGTCCGGCGAGACCGCCGACACGCTGGCCGCGCTGCGCTACGCCAAGTCGCAGGGCCAGCGCATCCTTTCGGTGGTAAACGTGCCGCACAGCACGATCGCCCGCGAATCCGACGCGGTGCTGCCGACCCTGGCGGGACCGGAGATCGGCGTCGCCTCGACCAAGGCGTTCACCACGCAGCTGACCGTGCTGGCGTGCCTGGCGATCGCCGCGGGCCGCGCGCGCGGCGCCATCGACGCCAAGCGCGAGGCGCAGATGACCGTTTCCTTGAGCGAAGTGCCCTCGCGCATGGTCGAGGTGCTGCGCCACGACGAGCGCATCCAGGAGATCGCCCACCGCGTCGCCAAGGCGCGCGACGTGCTGTATCTCGGGCGCGGCACGTCCTACCCCATCGCGCTGGAAGGCGCGCTGAAGCTCAAGGAAATCTCGTACATCCACGCCGAGGGCTACGCCGCGGGCGAGATGAAGCACGGGCCGATCGCGCTGATCGACAAGGACGTGCCGGTGATCGTGATCGCCCCCAACGACCATTGGTTCGAGAAGACCGCGTCCAACGTGCAGGAGGCGCTGGCGCGCGGCGGGCGCGCGGTGCTGTTCAGCGACAAGGCGGGCGTCGCCAGGCTCGGCGACAAGGCGCTCTACGCCATCGCCATGCCCGAGGTCGATCCGTTCGTGGCGCCGATCCTCTACGCCGTGCCGGTGCAGCTCTTGGCCTACCACACTGCCGTCATCAAGGGCACCGACGTGGACCAGCCGCGCAATCTGGCGAAGAGCGTGACGGTGGAGTAGGATTCACGCGCTTAAGGGGAGACAGTCCATGGCCGCGCCCACGCCGCGCATCGACGTGCCGAAGGACAAGATCGCCGCGTTCTGCCGCAAATGGAAGATCGCGGAGTTGGCGCTGTTCGGCTCGGTGCTGCGCGACGATTTCCGCCCGGACAGCGACGTGGACGTCCTGGCGACCTTCGTTCCGCAGCACGGGTGGAGCCTGTTCGATATCGTCCATATGGAGGACGAGCTTGGCGCGCTGCTCGCGCGCAAGGTCGATTTCTGCACGCGCAACGGGGTCGAACAGAGCAGCAATCCATACCGGAAGGCCGAGATATTGAAGAGCGCCGCGACGGTCTATGCGTCCGCGTGACGCCCATTCGCTAGTGGATATCGCCGTCGCCGCCCGGCGCGTTCGTCAATTCGCAGCCGAAGCCGGTGGCCCGGCCGCGGTCAAGTCAAATACCCTGCTGTCATCCGCCATCGCCTGGCAATTGTTGATTATCGGCGAGGCGGCGAAGCGGGTTTCGCAGACCGTGCGCGACGAATATCCCGGTGTGCCCTGGCAGGAGATGGCGCGGCTTCGGGACCGCATCGCGCACGGCTACGATTCGATCGACTGGGACCTGGTTTGGAACGTGGTTCACAACGAGCTGCCTGCGGCGACCGTTCAGATTGAACGGATACTCTCGGCAGGCGGGTTGTCGATACCGCGTAACTGAAAGGTCGCGGGCCTAGGTTCCGCCTTCGCCCGGGAAGGCCAGCGCCGGGCCGAATCGGCCGACGGTATCCGTTCTGCCCCGCCTTGTTAACAGGCCCGGCCGGCGGGGCTATAGTCCGGGGCAACCCGAAAACCAGCTCTTAAGGGGAGGCCCGCCATGGCGCCCAAGGACAATCCGGCCACGGAATCCGTCAAGCTCAAGGACATGAAGCTGTTCCGCCAGCAGGCCTATATCGACGGCCAGTGGGCCGACGCCGACGGCAAGGCCACGGTCGCGGTCAACAACCCGGCCACCGGCGCCGTCATCGGCAGCGTGCCGCGCATGGGCGCGGCCGAGACGCGCCGCGCCATCGAAGCGGCCAACCGCGCCTGGGGGCCGTGGCGCGCCAAGACCGCGAAAGAGCGCGCGGCGATCCTCAGGAAATGGTTCGAGCTGATGCTGGCCAACACCGACGACCTGGCCGTGCTGATGACCACCGAGCAGGGCAAGCCGCTGGCCGAGGCCAAGGGCGAGGTCGCCTATGCCGCCTCGTTCATCGAATGGTTCGCCGAGGAGGGCAAGCGCGTCTACGGCGACGTGATCCCGCAGCAGCAGGGCGACAAGCGCATCGTCGTGATCAAGGAGCCGATCGGCGTGGTGGCGGCGATCACGCCCTGGAACTTCCCCTCGGCGATGATCACGCGCAAGTCGGGCCCGGCCTTGGCCGCGGGCTGCACCTTCGTGTGCAAGCCGGCGACGCAGACGCCCTATTCGGCCCTGGCGATGGCCGAGCTGGCCGAGCGCGCGGGCGTGCCGAGGGGCGTGTTCAACGTGGTGACCGGCAGCGCCAGCGAGATCGGCGGCGAGATGACCTCGAACCCGATCGTGCGCAAGCTCACCTTCACCGGCTCGACCGACATCGGCAAGAAGCTGATGGCCCAGTGCGCCGGGACGGTGAAGAAGATGGGTCTCGAGCTCGGCGGCAACGCGCCGTTCATCGTGTTCGACGACGCCGACCTGGACGCGGCGGTCGACGGCGCCATCGCCTCCAAATACCGCAACACCGGCCAGACCTGCGTGTGCGCCAACCGCCTGCTGGTGCAGGACGCCGTTTACGACAAGTTCCTCGGCAAGCTGGTGGGGGCGGTCAAGCAGCTGAAAGTGGGCAACGGCCTCGAGCCGGGCGTGACGCAAGGCCCGCTGATCGACATGAAGGCGGTGGACAAGATCGAGGAGCACATCGCCGACGCCACGAAAAAGGGCGCCAAGATCATGACCGGCGGCAAGCGCCACGCCCTCGGCGGCTCGTTCTTCGAGCCCACGGTGCTGGCCGACGTGAACCCGCAGATGGCGGTGGCGCGCGAGGAGACGTTCGGGCCGCTGGCGCCGGTGTTCCGCTTCAAGGACGAGAAGGACGCCGTCAGGCTGGCCAACGACACCGAGTTCGGCCTGGCGGCCTATTTCTACAGCCGCGACATCGGCCGCATCTGGCGCGTGGCCGAGGGGGTGGAATACGGCATCGTCGGCATCAACACCGGCATCATCTCAACCGAGGTGGCGCCGTTCGGCGGCATGAAGGAATCGGGCCTGGGCCGCGAGGGCTCGAAATACGGCATCGACGACTTCGTCGAGATAAAATACCTGTGCATGGGCGGAATAGACCGGTAACCCATGACGCAGCACGACTACGACCTGTTCGTGATCGGCGCGGGCTCCGGCGGGGTGCGCGCCGCGCGCATCGCCGGCGGCCACGGCGCAAGGGTGGCGCTGGCCGAGGAAAGCCGGGTGGGCGGCACCTGCGTGATGCGCGGCTGCATCCCCAAGAAGTTCCTGGTCTATGCCGCGCACTTCGCCGAGGACTTCGCCGACGCCAAGGGCTACGGCTGGACGCTCGGCCGCGCCAGGCACGACTGGAAAAAGCTGATCCGCAATAAGAACAGTGAGCTCGACCGGCTGGAGCGCGCCTATCTCGGCCTGCTCAAGGGCGCGAACGTGACCCTGATCCGCGGGCGGGCGCGCGTGGTGGCCCCGGACGCGGTCGAGATTCTGGGCAAGCGCGTGACCGCCAAGACCATCCTGGTGGCGACCGGCGGCTGGCCCGTGGTGCCCGCCATCCCGGGCCGGGAGTTCGCCATCACCTCCAACGAGGCGCTCGACCTGCCCCGGCTGCCCCGGCGCATCACAATCGTCGGCGGCGGCTATGTCGCGGTCGAGTTCGCCGGCATCTTCCACGGCCTCGGCGCCGAGACGATTTTGATCTATCGCGGCGAGCAGATCCTGCGCGGCTTCGACGACGACGTGCGTAGCCATCTGGCCGAGGAGATGCTGAAGAAGGGCATCGACCTGCGCGTGCGCGAGGATCTGGAACATGT
>JBQTIS010000325.1:0-1990 GCA_052387895.1 Rhodospirillales bacterium
TGGAAAAGCGGTTCGCCGTGAAATGAGCGCCCCAGCGATGAGCCCCGCCCCATGAGCCCCGCCCCAAGAGCCCGTCCCCGTGATCCCAGCGGGCCACCTCGCGCGATCGGCCGCGCCGCAGATCCACCTCGCCGACGTGCACAAGTCATTCGGGAAGGTCGAGGTCTTGAAGGGCGTGTCGCTGGACGTGGCCAGGGGCGAGGTGATCTGCGTCATCGGCCCCTCGGGCTCGGGCAAGTCGACGCTTCTGCGCTGCATCAACGCCCTGGTGCCGATCGAGCGCGGCTCGATCCTGGTGGACGGGCAGGAGGTCAACGACCCCAAGCTCGACAAGCTGGCGCTCAGGCGCAAGGTGGGGATGGTGTTCCAGCAATACAACCTGTTCCCGCACAAGACCGCGCTCCAGAACGTGATGATGGCGCCGGTGCACGTGCTGAAGCAGGACCGGAAGGAGGTCGAGGCGCGCGCCCGGGCGCTGATCGCGAAGGTGCGCCTCGAGGGCAAGGAGGACGCCTATCCCGGCGAGCTGTCGGGCGGCCAGCAGCAGCGCGTGGCCATCGCCCGCTCGCTGGCGATGAACCCCGAGATCATGCTGTTCGACGAGGTGACCGCCGCGCTCGATCCCGAGACGGTGAAGGAGGTGCTGGTGACGATCCGCGAGCTGGCGGAGGAGGGCATGACCTGCGCCATCGTCACGCACGAGATGGGCTTCGCGCGCGAGGTGGCCGACCACGTGTATTTCACCGACCGCGGCGTGATCGTCGAGCACGGCGCGCCCAGGGAATTCTTCGCCGGCGCCAAGGACCCGCGCACAAGGCAGTTTTTGAGCCAGATACTGTAGCCGGTTATCCGCCTTCGCCATTGCCTCAAGGGGCGCGAGGCGCTACAAGTCCGCGCCTTTTTCCGCCGCCGCCACACGCAAGAAGGACCGCATGGCCGCCTACCAGTTCATCTATGTGGTGATTGACTTTATTTAAGTATTTGTTATTGCATAATAATTTTCCATGATTTACCCTACACAGACCCTACACAGGTCGTTTTTCGTCAAAGACTTAGCTTGGCCGATCTACACAGAACCTACACAGATTGACCTACACAACTCCTACACAGCCCGGCCGGGCAGGGGGTTGGTATGAGTTTTATGCTCAATGTTGAGCGTCTGAAAGACGGCCTCGTGATCTTCCGCCGCGCCGATGTGGGGCATGCCAAGTGGTATTGCCGTGTCCGGGTTCCGAACAGCCCGAAATACAAGACCATCCGGCTCAACACCCCGGTCGTGGCGGACGCCCGCGAAAAGGCGCTGGAAATCGAGGCCGAGACGCGCTTCCGCATCAAGCACGAACTGCCCATCTTCGAGCGGATGTTCAGCGAAGTGGGCGAGGAGTTTTCCAAGCAGGAGAAGGCCCGCTCGGAGATCGGGGAGATCACCTTCCATCGCTGGCGGGTGCTCGACTCGCACATCAAGAAGAACCTCAACCGCTACCTCGGCACCAAGCAGGTCACGCAGGTCGGGGAGGACCACTGGAAAAGTTACCCGACATGGCGGCGCAATAACGGCAAGGGAAGGACCGGCGGTCAGGTTAGCGCCGCGACCATCCGGACCGAGATGGGGGTTTTTCGCAGCGTCATGTTGTATGCGGTCCGCAAACGCTATATCCCGGCAAGTCAGGCGTTCCAGACCGCGTTGCCGCTCGCCAAGGTGCAGCGCGAGGAGTTCACCCCGACGGAATATCGGAAGCTCCACACCTTCGGCCGCAAATGGATCAAGGGCGCACGAAACAGGGAGAAGGAGTGGTATCGCACCGTCGCCTACAACTTCATTCTGATAATGACCAACACAGGAATGCGGCCGGCCGAGGCGAAAAACCTGCTATGGCGCGATGTGGCGGTGCAGGCCGACCGCGCGGGCAGAAAGTTCGTGCGTCTCAGCGTGCGCGGCAAGAAAAAGCACCGGAACTTGGTCGCCGCTGAAAGCGTCGCCACCTACTTT
>JBQTIS010000326.1:0-1707 GCA_052387895.1 Rhodospirillales bacterium
CGAGGAGACCAAGAAGATCCTCGACCCGTCGATCAAGGTGACGGCGACCTGCGTGCGCGTGCCGGTGTTCGTGGGCCACGCCGAGGCGGTGAACCTGGAGTTCGAGACGCCGATCTCCGTGGACAAAGCGCGCGCCGCGCTGAAAAAGGCGCCGGGCGTGATCGTGCTGGACCAGCGCGAGGACGGCGGCTACGCGACGCCGCTGGAATGCGTCGGCCAGGGCGAGGTGTTCGTGAGCCGCATCCGCAAGGACCCGACCGTGCCCAACGGCCTGAGCCTGTGGGTGGTGTCGGACAATCTGCGCAAAGGGGCGGCGCTGAACGCCGTGCAGATCGCCGAGCGGCTGATCGCCGGGATGCTGCAACCGCGCGCCGGCATAAGAGCCGCGTAGGCGGGCGCCCGTGGCCGCGCCATGACCGCGGACGAGAAACCCGCCGGCAAGCCCCGGGGCGAGCCGGGCGCGCGGCCGCCCGCCGCGGCCGAGCCCACGTCCGCGCCGACGGGCCTGGAGGCGTTGGCCGCGCCCTATTCCGACCTGCCGATCCCGGGTCCCGACGAGGCCAAGCCCAGGGTGGCGGTCCGGCCCGGGCTCGAGACGCCGGTGGTGCCGGCCAAGATCGCGCCGCTGGGCCAGAAGCGGCCGCCCAGCATCGCCGAGCAGGCCGCGTCGCTGCACCGCGCCGGGCGCACCGACGACGCGATCCAGGCCTACAACGCCGTGTTGAAGGACGATCCGGGCGACGCGCGCGCCTGGGCCAATCTGGGCGTGGCGCTGCGCGCGCGCGGGCGGCTCGAGGCGGCGGCGGCGTGCTATCGCCGCTCGCTGGCGCTGGAGCCCAAGAGCGCGGCGGTGCTGAGCAATCTCGGCAACGTGCTGCGCATGCTGGGCCGGCACGAGGAAGCCACGCAATGCCAGCGCCGGGCGCTCGAGGCCGACCCCAGCTACCTGATCGCCGCCTACAACATGGGCCTGCAACTGCGCGACGTCGGGCTTTACCGCGAGGCGCTGGCCTATTTCGACCGCGCCATCAACGGCGGCTATGCCCGGCCCGAGGCGTTTCTGGATCGGGCCTACACGCTTCTGGCGCTGGGCGACTACGCGCAAGGCTTCGCCGAGTACGAGTGGCGCCTGAAGCTGGCGACCGCCCCCAATCCGCCCTCGGCCGCGCCGGAATGGGACGGCGGCCCGATCCAGGGCAAATCGATCCTGGTGCATCTCGAGCCGGGGCCGCGCGACACGATGACGTTCCTGCGCTACCTGCCGCTGGTGGCCGCGCGCGGCGCGCGGGTGGTGGCGATGGCGCCGGCGTCGATGGCCGGCCTGGTGGCGGCGCTGCCCGGCGTGGCCGAGGTGGTCGGCCCGGGCAAGCCGCCGCAAACCGACCTGCGCGCGCCGTTGAACAGCCTGCCGCGCCTGTTCGGCACGACGGTCGAGACCTTGCCGGCGGAGACGCCCTATCTGCGCGTGCCGGAGGGCCGGCCCAAGCGCGACTGGGCCGCGGCGCCGCCGGGCACGTTGAAAGTGGGCGTCGCCTGGGCCGAGCGCGTGGCGGACACCGACCGCGGCGCGCGCGCCTGCCCGTTCACGCAGTTCCTGCGTCTGGCCGGCGTGCCGGGGGTGCAATTGTTCCGCCTGCAGACCGGGCCCGCCGTCGCCGAGCGCGACCAGAACGGGGCGGGCGCCCTGGTGCGCGATTTTTCCGGCGA
>JBQTIS010000327.1:0-2610 GCA_052387895.1 Rhodospirillales bacterium
TTCTCGTATTCCATGCGCGTGGCCTTGCGGGCCTCGATCAACGCCAGGGCGTCCCGCTGCTTGATCTTGGCGAGCTGCTCCTGCGCCTTGCGCCGCGCTTCCTGGCTTTTCATCTCGCTTGGTCTCACCTAGGCGCTCCCTGGTTCCGGGCAAAGAGAACGGGGCGGCTTGGACCGCCCCGCCGCATTCCAGGACGGGCGATTACGCGACCGTCTTGAGGTTGCACGCCGACGGCTTGCCTCGGTCTTGTTCGACGTCGTAGCTGATATTCTGCCCCTGGCTCAGCACGCCGATGCCGGCGCGCTCGACGGCCGAGGCATGGACGAATACGTCCTTGGAGGCGTCGTCGGGCTGGATGAAGCCGAAGCCCTTTTGGGCATTGAACCACTTAACAGTTCCGATAGACATAGCGTTCCTTTCAGGTGGCGCAGTACCGCGGCGCCAACGGGCCGGACTTCAAGACGGAGAAAACCGCATCGCCGCCCATTGGCATGAGCGCGCATCGCGGCCAACCCACAACCAGTCGGCCCTTCCGATATGGCGATCGCGGCCGGCACTTACAAGCAGCCGGCCAAATACTTGGAAAATAAAACCGCGGTCCCGGTCGAATTTTATTTACTGGATTGCTCGGATTATCCAGCGATTAAGTCGTTGTATTTCTTGTTTTTTGGACCTAGATAAGTTAAAGTTGCTCAAATATTTGCAAACCGCCGGGAATAGCGTTCGGTTGTTCCTTGCCCGATCGACAGGGCCCATCGCGATGACGGACGATCCGGTCGCACGCGACAAGCACAGGGGGATGGCGGCGCAGCGGGCGACGGAAATCCGGCGCCGCCTCGCGGAAGTCGCGGCCGACCAGGCGCTGCTGCGGCAGCGGCAGATCGACATGGAGAACTTTCTGGTCGCCTCGCCGGCGCTGACTTGGCACGAGGCCGCCGAGAAGATCCGATACCTGGTCTCGCTGTTCGCCGCCGCCCCGGCGGCACAGGACCCGCGCCATCAAAAGCTGATCGCGAGCATTCTCGCCGATCTCAACAAGCTGGACGGAACCGCGACGGCTTCGGACAAATAGCGGCAGAGGAAGGCCGGCGCGCGGGCCGGTCCGCCGGCTCAGCGGAACGCGGCGGCAAGGCGCGCGGCGCCGCCGTGGATCGCGCGGATGAGCTTCGGCAGCAGCCAAATCGCCAGGGCGAAAAACCCGGCCAGCAGCGCCAGCAGCAAGACCGGGTGATTGAGCGCCGCATAAAGCCCAGCCAGGACCAACAGGTCCTCGGTCAGCGACGCGCACCAGTTGCTGAACGGCTCGGGCGAGGCGTTGATCGCCAGCCGGCACGATGCCTTGGCGGCATGCGATCCGGCGCTGAGCGCGCCGCCCAGAAGCGCCGCGGCGATCTGCAAGCTGGGATCGACCGGCCCCACCGCGCCGGCGGCCAGCACGGCGCCCGCGGGAATGCGGATGAAGGTGTGGATCGCGTCCCAGGCCGAATCGACGCCCGGAATCTTGTCGGCGAAGAACTCCACCGCGTACATGAACGCGGCCGCGGCGATCACCAGGGGATCGGCCAGCATTTCGAGCTCAGGCGGCAGCACCATCCCGCCGGTGGCGCCCATCAGACCCAGCATCAGAATGGTGGCATAGAGGTTGATGCCGCTGGCCCAGGCGACCCCAGGGTAAGGGCCAGGGTGCTCGTGACGTCTATAGGTAACAACCTTCTCGCCGGCGCCCGCGCCGGCAATGACTGTCGCCCCATCGATACAACGTCCGTGGGCCGGAAAAAATCCCGGGGCAGGCGTCCTGCCGCAGGATCGGTGTAGGCTTGCCCATCCCTCAGGCTGGTCAAGGGCCGCCATGACACCCCGGAGCCAACCCGACCCCGCCGACCTCGACGCCATAAGGCGCTGGTTCAAGGCATTGCAGGACCATGTCGAGGCGGTAGATTACGCCGCCGCCCGGCCATTGTTCGCCCAGGACATGGTCGCGTTCGGCACGTTCAGCGACTTCGTTTCCGGCCGCGCCGAGGTGGAGCGCGAGCAGTGGCGCCAAGTGTGGCCGACCATTCGCAACTTCCGTTGGCGGCTCGACGGAATCAAGGCGCTGGTGTCGCCCGACCGCTTGGCGGCGACCGGCCTGGGGATATGGGATTCGGACGGGTTTTATCCCGACGGCGCGCGGTTCGACCGGCGCGGCCGGGCCACGGTCGTGTTCGCGCGGCGCACGACGGCCGAGCCCTGGGTCGCGGTGCACACGCATATGTCTTTGTTTCGGGGCACCCCCGACAATTCGCACGGCAGGGTCGGCGCGCGGAAATAGGCCGTTTCCAGGCCCGGAAGGCGTTAAGCCGGCGCGATCAAATCCCTTGCAATCCGGCGGCGGCGGGACCATTTTCCCGGCACTAGCGAACAATGGTCCTGCCCCCGTTTTGGCGCGCATTTCACGTGGCGCGCGCGGCCCAGGCCGATTGCCGCGAACGGAGAGCGCCATGAACCCGAAAAAGATCAAGATCAAGCCGACCGGCCGCGACTACCTCTACTTCAACGTGGTGTACGAGGACGGCACCCACAGCTCGAACCGCAAGGTCGCCAGCGCCGAGCTGCCGCCGTTCAACGTCG
>JBQTIS010000328.1:0-3005 GCA_052387895.1 Rhodospirillales bacterium
GGATTCTGGAGATACTGGCACGCGATCCGGTCGCGCCGACGCCGGGACAAGCTCCGGCGCCCTTTCCACCGCCCCTTGGTCTTGGACCGTGGGGTGGCGCTTGGCCCGGCGAAGCCGGTAATTTGCCCGGCGCCTACCCACCTTGGCCGGGCTATCACGAACCGACTTGGCCGAGCGTCCCATCGGCATCGCTGGATTGGCATCCCGCGGGGTTTTGGCCCCAGCCGCTGCCCTTGCCTACGCCCGGACCGCCGGCAGGGACCGCGACGGAATTCGACCCGGCGGGCCGTGATCGCGCGGCGGAACTTGTGCCGTTCAACGCAGAAGACTTGTCGGCCGGTCCGAACCCTCGGGATGACGACCTGCCGCCGCGCATCGTCGCGGTCATGCCCCGCCGCAACGACCGCGAGATCGCCGATGAGATTTACGCGACGATGCAGCGCAACGACCGGGCGCGGGCGGAGGCCGAAGCCTACTATCGCCAAGCCGAGCCGCCCCAGGGGGATAGCGCGCCTGTTCCGGGAGCAAATACCCAGGTCGCCCAGGCGCTGAGGCCCTGGAGTCCGTTTGGCGATGGGCGGACGCAGGCCGATAGTGGCGACGGCATCTGGCCCGTGGGCTGGAAGGACGGCAAGCCGCCCAAGCAGCCGAAATACCCGGAAACCGACGGCGTCGAAGGCGTGCTGCCGCCGCGCGGCGGAAGCAAGAGCGGGCAAGGCGCGGCGGAAGGACAGAAGCCACCACAAGCCGATTCGCGGCCTAGTCAAGAAGAGATTCCGGGTGCTAAGCCTGAAAGGCACCATGTGTATCCGCAGCAGTTTCGGCGCGAGTTCGAAAAGCGCGGCGTAGATATCGACGACCCAAAACATATTCGAGAGATGCCGCGCGATCAGCATCGTGGAAAGGAAACGGGTGTCCACTCCAGAGGGTACAATCGTCGGTGGGAAGATTTCTTCGAAAACAATCCTACTTCCGAGGCCAATGATCTACACAACTTTGGTAGGAAGTTGGATGACGAGTTCAAGCGCAAGGATTGAACCAATGCCACAGCAATTCTGGCAATTGAAAAAGCCGGCATCGGATGACCGTGCGGAATGGGATCATCCTAAGATGGATCTCGAGCAAGTAACCTGTCCGGTGAGTCCAGGCCATCGTCGAAGCGGAAGGCGGCTGACGGAGCTTTCCGTCGTGCTCGCCAAGAAACGCGTAGATGACCTCGTATGGACATGGCAAAGCGAGTTGCTGGTGCAGGATCGCGTTCTCGTCGCGCTTCGCGATCATGGACTGACGGGCTTCACCGCAAAGAAGGCCTACGCGCGATTCAAGGGCGACACCAAGGCGACACCGCCCCGTTTGTGGGAGATTCAAGTAACGGGGTGGGGCGGAATGGCGGTCGATGGCGCGGGCATTAGGCTTATCCAGCACTGTCCCGCATGTCGGTATTTCAAGTATTCAGTCGCCGATCCAACGCGCCTGGTAGATCCGGCTCAATGGGATGGCAGTGATTTTTTCATGGTGTGGCCTCTGCCACGATACGTCTTCGTCAGCGACCGCGCGGCGGCGTTGCTGAAGCGATCCGGCTTCAAGGGCTTTACGCTGATCCCGGCGGCCGAAATACGTTTGAAATCAGGCGATACGGTCACTCCCGGACGTCTATCAAATTGGATGCCTAAGGAACGCGCCGAATTGCTGGGCGGACCCCTTGGAATCGCGTGACGGCGCCATTTGGATGACTTTCCCCGTAGCCGCCGCTTGCGCGCCGGCGCGAACGCGGGTTGAGTGGGGAGCATGGAAGCCTCGATCGCCACCTACACCGCCGTGGCGGTGGTGAATCTGACGATGGCGCCGCCCCTGGCGCGCTGGCTGCTGCCCACGGCGATCGGCACGGCGGGCATCGCCTGGGTGACGCGGAAATACCGGCTGCTGTTCGCCCAGGGCAAGAAGGCGCGCGACGTTGCCACGGTCAGGATCGGCGGCGCGGAAGAGTACACTTCTGGGATTGATGCACCAGTGGCGTTTGCCGCAATCTGCGGTGTGGTTCACCTAAGGATCGCCCGCGCATGTACATCCCCGGCCATTTCACCGAGAGCGACGCACAAGCCCTGGCGCGGCTGATCCGCGCCCATCCGTTCGCGCTGCTGGTATCGAGCGTCGAGGGCGAGCCCTTCGCCACGCACCTGCCGCTGATCCTGAACCAGGGTCACGGCGAGCGGGGCCGGCTGCGCTGCCACGTCGCCCGCGCCAATCCGCATTGGCGCGCGCTGGAGAAGGACCCGTCGTGCCTCGTGGTGTTCCAGGGCCCCAACGCCTATGTCTCGCCGAACTGGTACGACAAGCATCCCTCGGTGCCGACTTGGAACTACGCCGCCGCGCACGTTTATGGCCGCGCGCGGGCGATGGACGACGGCGCGCTGCGGACGTTCCTCGACGATCTGTCGGCGATCCACGAGGCGGGCCAGCCCGTGCCCTGGACCACCGCCAAGCTGACCGAGGAATGGTTCGCGGGCCAGCGCAAGGCGGTGGTGGGGCTGGAGATCGAAATCCAGCGCTGGGAAGGCAAGTTCAAGCTGAGCCAGAACCGGCCGGCGGGCGACCGCCAAAATGTGATCGCGGCGCTGGAAAAAGGCGGCGAGGACGCCCGCGCGATCGCCCGGATGATGCGCGAGCACGAGAAGCGCTAGCGCCCGGCGGCTTCCTCGGCCAGCGCGTAGCCGGCCGAGCGCACGGTGCGGATGGCGTCGGCGTCGCCGGCCGCGTTCAGCGCCTGGCGCAGCCGGCGGATATGCACGTCGACCGTGCGCAACTCGACCTCGACGTCGCGGCCCCAGACCGCGTCCAGCAGCTGCTCGCGGCTGAACACCCGGCCGGGATGTTCGAGGAAGTGCCGCAGCAGGCGGAACTCGGTCGGGCCCAGATGCACGTCGCGGTCGTTGCGGCGCACGCGGTGCGCCGCCAGCTCCATGCTGACGCCGCCGTGGCTGAGCGTGGCGTTGCCGAGCGCCGGC
>JBQTIS010000329.1:0-3400 GCA_052387895.1 Rhodospirillales bacterium
GACCACATTCGGCGCTTGGATACCGGCCGCCGGCGCCTGTGACATTCGGCGAAATACAGCCTCTCGAACTGGAAACAGCGATGCAGTAATCTCTCATCGCGCTTGGACCAGAACCGCGGTCAGGTCAGCTCCGCCGACCCCTTTATTGATTTTTAGGGTATTAAACGCCATACTGGGCATTGTGAGTCGTCGGCATCGCGAGCGGCGAAAGCTGCGCTGATGACTCTAAGTGGGGAAACCCACTTTCCCAGCGAAAGCTGGGTGGCGGTGAGTAACACCATAGCAGCGGGCCGCATCTATCAAGGTGCGGCTCGTTGTGTTTTGGGGCTGCCGCGTCGTCCACAGCGGGTGTAGTGGTGGATACGGCCAGAATCTGTATGGCTACGTCGCCAAGTGATGTAGCCATACCGAGACTCGTATTGAAGCCCACCCCGCGGTCTAGCCAAACATCCTAGTCGTCATGACACCCGCGCGGCGCGGAAGTTAAGATCGCTTTTGGCCTACTGTGCTTCCAGGGGATAATCGCCATCGGTATTTCACAGTCCTCCGCTTCGCCGCCTTTCACTTGGGCAGCTTGCAAAACCCGGGCCGAGGCCGTTGAATGCGCCGCATATCCACCCACATCGGACCGATGGACCAGGAAACCCACCACGCCGCCGCCATCAAGCTGCACGGCCCCGAAGGCTTCGCCGGCATGCGCGCGGCCGGCCGCCTGGCGGCCGAGGTGCTCGATTTCGTCACGCCGCACGTCAAGCCGGGAGTCGCGACCGGCGCGCTCGACGCGCTGTGCCACGACTTCATCGTCGCGCGCGGCGCCGTGCCCGCGCCGCTCGGCTATCGCGGCTTTCCCAAGTCGATCTGCACCTCGGTCAACCACGTCGTGTGCCACGGCATCCCCGGCGACAAGGTGCTGCAGGACGGCGATATCCTGAACATCGACATCACCGTCATCCTCCAGGGCTGGCACGGCGACACCTCGCGCATGTTCCTGGTGGGCGACGGGGTCAAGCTGAAGGCGCGCCGGCTGGTCGACGCGACCTACGAGGCGATGATGAAGGGGATCGAGCAAGTGCGACCGGGCGCCACGCTGGGCGATGTGGGCCACGCGATCCAGGCCCATGCCGAGGCGGCGCGGTTTTCGGTGGTGCGCGATTTCTGCGGCCACGGCATCGGCAAGATGTTCCACGACCATCCCTCGGTGCTGCATTTCGGCCGGCCGGGCGAGGGCGTCGCCCTGCGCGAGGGCATGTTTTTCACGATCGAGCCGATGATCAACGCCGGGCGATTCGAGGTGAAGGTGCTGGGTGACGGCTGGACCGCAGTCACCAAGGACAAGTCGCTGTCGGCGCAGTTCGAGCACACGATAGGGGTGACCGGGGACGGGCACGAGATCTTCACGCTGTCGCCCGCCGGCCTCGACCGCCCGCCCTATAATATCGGCGGCTAGTTTGCCCGCGCGGCCGAAAGCGGCGGAGGCCGGGGAAACCGCCGGAGGCAAGCCGCACCATCTCGGCCACCGCCAAAGGTTGCGCGACCGTTTCCTGTCGGCGCCGCAATCCCTGGCCGATTACGAGCTTCTGGAGCTGGCGCTGTTCCAGGCGATCCCGCGCCAGGACACCAAGCCCCTGGCAAAAAGGCTGCTGGCCGCGTTCGGCGGCGACCTGACGCGCCTGGCCAATGCCGGCGACGCGGAGCTTCGGGCCATAGATGGCGTAGGCGACGGGGCGGTCGCGGCGATCCGCCTTATCGGCGAAGGCGCGCGCCGCCTGTTGCGCCACCGCGTGCGGGAGCAGCCGGTGTTGAGCTCGTGGACGCAGCTTTTGGACTATCTGCGCGTGGCCCAGGCCGGCAAGCCGACCGAGCAGTTTCGCCTGCTGTTCCTCGACGCCAAGAACCGGCTGATCGCCGACGAGGTGCACGCGACCGGCACGATCGACGAAACCCCGGTCTATCCGCGCGAGGTGGCCAAGCGTGCCCTGGAGCTGCGCGCGGCCGCGCTGATCGTGGTGCACAACCATCCTTCGGGCGATCCGACGCCCAGCAAGGCCGACATCGCGATTACCCGCGAGATCGTCGCCGCGCTCAAGGCGCTCGACATCGCCTTGCACGACCATTTGATCCTCGGGCGCGGCAAGCATACGAGCTTCCGCAGCCAGGGGTTGCTATAGCATCGACCCTGACACACCGCAGGAGACATGCCCATGCGCCGTCGTATTTTCCTCGCCGCCGTCCTCGCGCTCGCCGCCGCTTCCGCGCCCGCCCGCGCGCATCACGGCTGGGGCGGGTACGACTCGACCAAGGTACTGACTCTCACCGGCACGATCGAGCAGGCGGCCTATGCGAACCCGCACGGCGAATTGAAGCTTAAGGTAACGGCGCCGCAGGGCAAGACTTGGACGGTCACGCTCGCCCCGCCTTTCCGCATGCAGTCGCGCGGCCTGCCCGCCGCCGAGCTCAAGCCCGGTGCGACCGTCACCGTGGCCGGCTATCCCAGCAAGACCGATCCCAACGAGATGCGCGCCGAGCGCATCACAGTCAACGGCAAGATCATCGAGCTGCGCTAGGTCCAAGCCCAGGCACCGCTGACGCGCGCGGAGAGTCCTGTTGGAGCACGCCCCGCCCGGCACGCCGGCCATTTTCGTGGCCTTGCAGGAAAGCGCGGTCGGCGAGGCGATGCGCCAGTGGCTGCTGCTCTATCCCCTGGTCGAGATCGTGCATCTCGTCGGCATCGCGCTTCTGGTCGGCAGCATCGTGTGCCTAGACCTGCGCCTGATGGGGCTGCGGCGGAAACTACCCGCCTCGTTCACCGCGCAGCACCTGTTGCCGGTGACGGTCGCCGGGTTATGCCTCGTCGTAGCCAGCGGCTCGCTGCTGTTCACCACCGAGGCGGCGTCGCTGTTCCACAACCCGGCCTTCCGGGTGAAGCTGATCCTGATCGCGCTGGGCGGCGTCAACGCGGCGCTGTTCCATCTCGGCCCCTGGCGGCGCGTGGCCGCGTGGGAGCACGCGCGCCCGCCGCTTTCGGCGCGGCTGGGCGGGGCGGCGTCGATGGGCTTGTGGATCGGGGTGCTGACCTGCGGCCGGCTGATCGCGTATCTCTGAGCGCCCGCCCCCTTCCCTCGCACGCGTCCGTCGCCTAAAGTCCGGCCAAATCCACGCATTCCCCGGGGAGCGAAAACGATGGCGACCACCCTGCACCATTACATCGGCGGCAAGAAGGTCGCGGGCGCAAGCGGGCGCTTCGGCGACGTGTTCAACCCGAATACCGGCGAGGTGCAGGCCAAGGTCGCCTTCGCAAAACATGCGGAGGTGGAGCACGCGATTGCGCTCGCCGAGGCGGCGCAGCCTGGCTGGGCCACCACCAACCCGCAGCGCCGGGCGCGGGTCCTGTTCAAGTTCC
>JBQTIS010000330.1:0-4087 GCA_052387895.1 Rhodospirillales bacterium
GCCGGCGCGCGCGAGGCCCTGCCGCGCGGCATGCCGGGCGAGGGCCTGGGCGCCGAGCAGGGCGAGGCGATGGCGCTGTCCTTCGCCGGGCTGGCCCCCGACGACCGCACCGCCGAGGCGCTTTACCGCATGAACCGCGCCGGCGACGCGGCGCAACTCATGGCGGCGCTGAAGGACTTCCACAGCCCGCAGCAGAACGTCGCCTTCGCCGACGTAAACGGCAATATCGGCTTCGTATCGGCGGGCCGCGTGCCGATGCGCCGCGGCGGCGACGGCCGCCTACCCGCGCCGGGCTGGAACGGTGAACGCGACTGGACCGGCTGGCTGGCGTTCGACGCGCTGCCGCGCGCCCTCAACCCGCCTTCGGGCCAGATCGTCAACGCCAACAACAGGCCGGCGGCCGACGCCGCGCTGCTGGGCAGCGACTGGGAGGCTGGCTATCGCGCTCGCCGCATCCTCGACATGCTGGCGATCGATCCGCGGCCCAGCGTCGATTCGACCGCCGCGATGCAGGCGGACATCGTGTCGATGGCCGCGCGCGACCTGCTGCCGATCCTCACGGGGGTGGTGGCGAACGACGACCGCGCGCGCCGCGCCGTGGCGCTGCTGAAATCCTGGGACGGGCGCATGGACCGCCGCCGCGCGGAGCCGCTGATCTTCTCGGCCTGGCTCAGGGAGCTGAACCGCGCGCTCTATGCCGACGAGCTGGGCCCGCTGTTCGCGGACTATTGGGACCTTAGGCCCGACGTCGTGGAGCTGATGCTGACGCAGCGCCGGCAATGGTGCGACGACATCACCACACCGGCGCGCGAGACTTGCGAGGCGCGCGTGGCGCTGGCGCTGGACCGGGCGCTCGATTTCCTCGCCGAGCGATACGGTCGCGAGCCCGCGGATTGGCGCTGGGGCGACGCGCACCAGGCCCGGTTTTCGCACCCCGTGTTCGGCCGCCTGCCGCTGATCTGGCGCTTGAGCGACATACGAATCCCGAGCGACGGCGGCGCCTTCACGGTCAATCGCGGGCAGACCGCCGTGTCGGACGCGGCCGAGCCCTTCGCCCATATCCACGGCGCGGGGTTTCGCGCGGTTTACGACCTGGCGGAGCTGGACAATTCGCGCTTCATCCAGGCGACCGGCCAGTCCGGCCACCCGCTGTCGCCTTTTTATGCCAATCTGTCGCGGCGCTGGCGCGACGGGCGCACGATCCGCATCCCCGCATCGCCGCCCGCGGAGCCAAAGGACAAGGCGGCGGTGTTGACGCTCACTCCGCAACGGCGCTAGGCATCAGGCGCATGGCCGTCACGCTGGAAGACATCCGCCGCGCCGCGAGCCAGATCGCGGGAGCGGTGGTCCGCACGCCCACGATCCCCTGCTCGCGCCTGTCGGCGCTGGCGGGATGCCGGCTGACATTGAAGCTGGAGAATCTCCAGGACATCGGCTCGTTCAAGCAGCGCGGCGCCTTGGTGAAGCTGTTGGGCCTGACGGCGAAGCAGAAGCGCAACGGCGTCATCGCCATGTCTGCCGGCAACCACGCGCAAGGGGTGGCCTACCACGCCCAGCGCCTGGGCATTCCCGCCACCATCGTGATGCCGCAGGGCACGCCCTTCAGCAAGATCGAGCGCACGTCAGGGTTCGGCGCGCGCGTCGAGGTCATCGGCGAGAGCCTGGACGAGTGCAAGGCTCTGTGCGCGAAGCTGGCGGCCGAAGGCGACCTGACGCTGGTGCATCCCTACGACGATCCCCTGATCGTCGCGGGCCAGGGAACCGTGGCGCTGGAGCTGCTGGAGGACGCGCCCGACCTCGACTGCATCGTGGCGCCGATCGGCGGCGGCGGGCTGATCGCCGGCGTCGCCACCGCCGCCAAGGCGCTGAAACCGGGCATCGAGATCGTGGGCGTGCAGGCCGCGATGTATCCCTCGATGCTTCAGGCGCTGCGCGGCGAGAAACCGACCAGCGGCGGCGAGACCATCGCCGAGGGCATCGCGGTCAAGACCCCGGGCGAACTGACGCTGAAGATCGTCAAGGCGCTGGTCGCCGATATCCTATTGGCCGACGAGCCGGCGCTGGAACAAGGCGTGCTGCTGTTGACCGAGGAAGCGAAGCTGGTGGCCGAGGGCGCGGGCGCCGCGCCGCTGGCCGCGGTGCTAGGCAACCGCGAGCGTTTCAAGGGGCGCAAGGTGGCTCTGGTCATCGGCGGCGGCAACATCGATTCGCGTCTGTTCGGCTCGGTCTTGATGCGGGGCCTCGTGCGCGAGGGCCGCGTGGTGTCGCTGCGCGTGGACATCACCGACCGGCCCGGCACGCTGGCGCAAGTGGCCAAGCTGATCGGCGAATGCGGCGGCAACATCATCGAGATCCACCACCAGCGTTTGTTCCGCGACGTGCCGGCCAAGCGCGCCGAATTGGATGCGGTGGTGGAAACCCGCAACGCCCAGCACGTGCGCGAGATCGTCGCGCGCCTGGTCGCCGCGGGATTCAAGGCGCGCGTTCTCGGCAACACGGCGATCGGCTGAAAATCAGGTGCGCTCGCCGCCCTGGAACGGGGTGAAGCGTACGGGCAAATAGCGCTTCTGGCGCAGGCGGCCGCCCGCCTGCTTTTCCACCAGCGTCAGGAATTGCGGCCCTTCGGGCCGCCCCAGCGGAATCACCATCCGGCCGCCTTCCCTGAGTTGCCTGAGCAGCGCCGGCGGAATTTCGATCGACGATTCCTTCACCAGGATCGCGTCGTAGGGCGCATGCTCGGCCCAGCCGGAATATCCGTCGCCCTGCCTGAGGCGCACCTTGCCGTAACCCAGGGCCGGCAGCACCTTGCGCGCCACGTCCAGGAGCGGCCCCACGATCTCGACCGAGTACACCTCGGCGCCGAGCTCGCTCAGGATCGCCGCGTGGTAGCCCACGTCGGTGCCGGTCTCGAACACCTTTTCGCCCGGTTTCACCGCCAGTATCTGCGTCATCAGCGCGGCAAGATAGGGCTGCGCCAGGTTTTGTCCGTGGCCCAGCGGCAGCGGCGTGTCGGCATAGGCGAGCTCGCGCAGCACCGGCGGCAGGAACCGGTCGCGCGGCACCTTGCGCAAGGCGGCGGCGATTCTTTCGTCGAGCGCGGCGACGCCGGTCTGGTCGGCGGTCGCCTCGATCAGCGCCTCGACGACCGCGACCATGTTGGCGCGCCGGATCTGCTCGTCCTGCGCCGCCGCCGGCGCGAACGCCAACCAGGCCGCCAGCCCGGCGATCGCCGGCAACCACGGCGGCGCCACGGCGCCGGGTTTCCGCTCCTGCCACATCCCGGGGATTTTGCCACTCCCGGCGGTTCGCTGCCATCCGCTTGCAAATCCAGGCAATCTGCCGGATTCTGGTCGCGGGGGACTGGGCACCAGGAGCAAAAGCAGGTCAATGGCCAATCCCACGCTTCCCGTTCGAGGCGATCAGGCGCGGTCGGGCTGGTTCGACGCCATTCCCGAATGGCTGGACCGGCCCGGGCATTTCCAGGGCCTGGCCATGCGGCGCGTTTTCGCCTATCTGGCCGACGCGGCGATGCTGTTCGGCATCGGCCTGCTGGTGTGGCTGCTGCTTTGGTTCGCTCTTGTCGTCAGCTTCGGCCTGCTGGCGCCGCTGCTGGGCCTTATTTACGTCGCGATGCCGTTGCTGCCGCTGGCCTATCACACGCTATTCATCGGCGGCCCGCATTCGGCGACGCCAGGGATGCGGCTGTTCGACGTGGAAATTCGCAGCTGGACCGGCGCACGGCCGGAATATCTGCAAGCCTTGCTGATGACGGTCCTATTTTATGTCAGCGTCGGCCTGACCGCGGGCTTGATTCTTCTGCTCGGCATCTTCAACAGGCGCCGCCGGCTGATGCACGACATGCTGTGCGGCGTGGTGGCGGTGCGCGCCGGCGCCATAAACGCAGCCCAGGTGTTGCCGCCGACGGGCCGGAGCTAGACCATGCCCGATACCAGCGAGCATCCGTCTCCTACCGCGCGCGCCCCGGCGCCGGCTGCGGTCGTCTCGCCGCTGCGCTTCTTCTATCGCACCCCGCCCACGCCGTGTCCGTATCTCGGCGGCAAGGTCGAGCGTCACGTGTTCGCCGAAA
>JBQTIS010000331.1:0-8404 GCA_052387895.1 Rhodospirillales bacterium
AACGCCACGGGCAAGAAATACGAGCTGCCGGTGATCGCCGGCACGATCGGGCCCAAGGTGATCGACGTGCGCAAGCTCTACGCCGAGACCGGCTGCTTCACCTACGACCCGGGCTTCACCTCCACCGGCTCGTGCCAGTCGGCCATCACCTACATCGACGGCGACGAGGGCGTGCTGCTGCACCGCGGCTACGCGATCGAGGATCTGGCCGAGCACAGCGACTTCATGGAGGTGTGCTACCTGCTGCTGCACGGCGATCTGCCGACGCCCGCGCAAAAGGCCAAGTTCGAGCACGACATCACCTACCACACGATGGTGCACGAACAGCTGCAGTACCTCTACCGCGGATTCCGGCGCGACGCGCACCCGATGGCGGTGATGGTGGGCGTGGCGGGGGCGCTGTCGGCCTTCTACCACGACTCGACCGACATCAACGACGCGCACCAGCGCATGATCGCCTCGCACCGCCTGATCGCCAAGATGCCGACGATCGCGGCGATGGCGTTCAAGTATTCGCTGGGCCAGCCCTTCGTCTATCCGCGCAACGATCTGGACTACGCCGCGAACTTCCTCAGGATGTGCTTCGCCGTGCCGTGCGAGGAGTACCGGGTCAGCCCGGTGCTGGCCAAGGCGATGGACCGCATCTTCATCCTGCACGCCGACCACGAGCAGAACGCCTCGACCTCGACCGTCAGGCTCGCGGGCTCGTCGGGCGCCAACCCGTTCGCCTGCATCGCCGCGGGCATCGCCAGCCTGTGGGGCCCGGCGCACGGCGGCGCCAACGAGGCGGTGCTGAAGATGCTGCGCACCATCGGCAGCAAGGACAAGATTCCCGAGTACATCAAGCGCGCCAAGAACAAGGACGACAGCTTCCGCCTGATGGGCTTCGGCCACCGCGTGTACAAGAACTACGACCCGCGCGCGGCGGTGATGCGAAAGTCCTGCCACGATGTGCTGGACTAGCTGGGCGTGAAGAACGAGCCGCTGTTTGATCTGGCGATGGAATTGGAGCGCATCGCGCTCGAGGACGACTATTTCGTCTCCAAGAAGCTGTTCCCCAACGTGGACTTCTATTCCGGCATCATTTTGCAGGCCATGGGCTTCCCGACCAGCATGTTCACGGTGCTGTTCGCGCTGGCGCGCACCGTGGGCTGGGTGGCGCAGTGGAAGGAGATGATCGAGGACCCGCAGCAGAAGATCGGCCGCCCGCGCCAGCTCTACAACGGCGCCGCCAAGCGCGGCTTCGTGCCGGCCGAGAAGCGCGGGTAGCGCGCCAGTCGCGCTTTCCGGTATCGCCGTGTATGTCCTTGGCTCAGCGTACCGTAAGTAGCCGTTTGATTGCCGGCAAGGAGGCGTCTTTCGCCGCGTTGTTGATGATATCAAGCGTCTCAGGTGTAGGACTGACGTTGTAGATTTTTCGCAACTTCTCCGAAGCTGCACGGCCTAGCTCAAAATTCTTTCCCGACGCGCCAGCGCGCACCGCAACTCCAGCAAGAAAATTTTATTCAACCATCGGAACTGCGGCATCGGTCCGCACTGTCCCTACCAATCTTGCTACGCCCGCATCGTCTCCCAGGGTTGCCCATAACGGTGCCGTACGCGAGGCGAAGGGGAAGGGGACGGGGGGATTAAGGCGGGCGATCACCTGCTCGCGCGCTTTTGGGCCCGACGCCGCCAGCGTCGCATATAGCCCGGCGATTTTCTCTTTGGAAACCGCATCGAGCTTGGCGAACTGCCGCGTGTAATATCGATCCACGGCGCCGATAATTCCGGAATCTAGGATAGTTTCCTCGCTCATTTGGGCGGTGATGTCACGAGTATGGTCTAGCACCGCCAACTGGACAGGGCCATGGTCGGAATCGAAATACTTGGCCAACTCTTCCTCCAGCGCCTTCTTGAATGTCTCAACCGAGCCAACGCCCAAGCCCAACAGCGCAACACGGTCGGAACGGTCGCGAATGTGGGCGAGAACGCGATTGGCGATTTCAACCGTGAGATCCAGGATGCGCTTGACCATGGGCCATTGCTTGTAGCCTAGTTTCCGATTGTCCTCGCCGCCTTTTGGATCGTAGACTTTGATCACTTCAGCAAAAAACTCAACAAAGAACTTGACCAAATCGTCGTCTACAATCCGGGCGCGATTCTGCAGTGCGATTAGGAAGTCGTCGATAATCCTCTCGTCGATTTGCTGGCTGCGCACGAACGAATCTTGGAATATGTGCTTTAAGAAGGGAATCGCGGGGCGATAGGCCTCGATGAACTTCCGATGCTCTCGCGCGTAGTATCCGATCCCCTCGACCACGCGCCTTTGGCGATCCACGACCGCCTTGGTCAAGACCGGCTGTTCGGCGAACACATCTTGATAGCGCGGCAACAGCGTCATGTTCAATAACGTGTTCCGATCCATCAACTCGCTGGGCCACGTCGCCAAGCCGATCTGCCCGGGGTTGCCTATGTTGTTCGAATGCCCGATGTTGGTCGCGACGACCTTGCGTGGAAGCTTCGATCCGAACCACTCCTTCGTCGAGGCTTTGTGCGGGTCGATTTCCGTCACGACCCAATCGTTGCCCTGCCCCTGATAGAAGACGACAGGTATTTCCAAACGGGCAGGCCAAGGTCCGGTGGCGCTGCCGTGCGCGCTCTCCAGGTTTTGCAGCCTGCCTTTCAGCGTCTTCAGGTATTGCGAATTGGACGCCAAATCGCGCGTCGTCTCTGGGCTGTAGCTCGTCAAAGCCGCTAGAAACGCGGCTACGCTCGCGCCGCTCTTGAGGCCGTTGATGGGCGTGGCCCAGGCGTGAATGCCGACGATTGTTAACCCTGGTCCCGACCACCACGGACGATAGTCGGCAAGCGAGCCCGCCTGGTTAAGAAACACGTCGGCCAGGAGGTGAAGCGCCAGAATCCCGCCGGTGCTGTGGGTAACGAGAAAGATTTCCTTGTAACCAGCGGTCTTGAGATCGAGCAATCGGTTTCGCAGGTGGGCGGCATTCTTGTCGATTGGCGTATGTCGCCCGTCATAAGCGAAGCAATCGAGATCGTAGAAACGTTTTGCCAGAACTGCAAAAAGCGTGTCTCTTCCGTCGCCGAACGTCGAGGCGCAGGCGCCGTTCCAGCCATGAACCGCTAGAAGTACGGATTCGAAATTTCGTTCGGCCGTGCGGCAACTGGCGAACGGCGCGGGATTGCCCGCGCATGTCTGTTCAACGTCGCTTTGCGGCCCGGGTTCCGCATGAGTTAGTTCTGGGAGGACCGGCTCCGCGGCACGGCCTTGCGCCACCAGCAAGGCCGCGAGCACCGTTACTTGCGCGGCGCCACGCAAACTGAGGGCAACCCCTCGGCGCGGTACAACGCTCATCGCCCCCCGGTCGGCGGGCCAATGCCCGCCCGCGATCCCATTATTAATTGTCAGGCTAGATTATCTTCGGCAATCTGGCAAGCGGATCGATTTGCGCGAACAACCCGCTCTCGATTCTCCCCCTACTTCCCGAACAGCGCCGTCGGCCGCCCGCGCCAGCTCTACAACGGCGCCGCCAAGCGCGGCTTCGTGCCGGCCGAGAAGCGCGGGTAGCGGCGGCGTTTGCGGAGCGCCGGGGCGCCCTCGGCGCCCCCGCCGCGCCCGCCTACTTGCCGAACAGGACCGTCGGCAGCCACAGCGCCACCGGCGGGTACATGAACACGATCGCCAGCCCCACCAGTTGCAGCAGCATGAAATCCACCATGCCGCTGTAGATGCGCGCCAGGTCCCATTTCGGCGCCACGGCCTTGAGGTAGTAGGCCGCCATCGCCACCGGCGGCGACAGGAACGCGGTCTGCAGGTTGACCGCCACCAGCGTGCAGAACCACAGCATGTCGACCTTGAGGGCCTCGACCACGGGCAGGAAGATCGGCAGGAAGATGAAGATGATCGCCGGCCATTCCAAGGGCCAGCCGAGCAGGAAGATCACCGCCATCAGCACGATCAGCATCGCGCTGGGCGGCAGGTTCATGGACAGCATGGTGTCGGCCATCCACGTGCTGGTGCCAAGGCGCGTGAACACCGCCCCGTAGATGTTCGAGGCGACCGCCAGGAACAGCACCAGGCTCGAGGTCTCGAGCGTGTTGAGGCTGGCCTCGCGCAGCTTGGCGAAGGTGAACCGCCCATAGGCGATCATCAGCAGCAGCGCGCCGCTGGCGCCCATCGCCGCCGCCTCGGTCGGCGTCGCCAGACCGAAGATGATGCTGCCCAAGGCCGCGAACATGATGGTCGCCATCGGCACGATGCCCCAGGCGAACTCGCGCGCGATCTCGCCGAACGACTTGGCCCACTGGTCGCGCGGCAAAGGCGGCCCGAGCTTCGGGTTGATCTGGCAGCGGATCAACGTGTAGGAGATGTAGAGGAAGGCGAGCAGCAGGCCCGGCATAATGGCGGCGGCGAACAGCTTGATGATCGAAACGCCGACGATCGGCCCCATCACCACCAGCATCACCGAGGGCGGGATCAGGATGCCGAGCGTGCCGCCCGCGGCGATCGATCCGGCCGAAAGCTTGGTGTCGTAGCCCGCCTTGATCATGGCCGGCGCGGCCATCATGCCCATGACCGTCACCGAAGCGCCGATGATGCCCGTGGCGGTGGCGAACAGCGTGGCCGTCAGCAGCACGCCGAGATACAGCGAGCCGCGCAGCGGCGCCAGGATGAGCTGGAACGATTTGAACAACCGCTCCATCAGCCCGGATTGCTCCAGCACGTGCCCCATGAAGATGAACAGGGGCACGGCGGCCAGCGATTCCTCCTTCATCAGCCCGATGGTCTGGAACACCATCAGGTAGAACACGCGCTCGCCCATGCCGATATAGCCGAACACGACCGAGAGCACGATCAGCGTAAAGGCGATCGGAAACCCGACGAAGATGCCGGCCAGCAACGCGCCGAGCAGGAACAGCCCGAGAACCTCGCCGCTCATAGCAGGGGCCTGCCGTGCAGCGCGGCGTAGGCGCTCTTGAGGAACTCCGCGACGCCCTGGATCAGCACCAGCATGGCGGAGAGCGGGATCACCGCCTTGAAATGGTAGATCGGCGGGCGCCAGGGGCTGGCGTCGGACACCTCGCGGATGTCGAAGGCGTGCGCCGCCTCCAGGTAGCCCATCCAGAAGAACAGCGCCATGCCGGGGAAGAAGAAGAACAGGTACAGCGTCGAATCGATCAGCCCGCGCGTGCGGTACGACCAGTTCTGGTAGAAGATGTCGGTGCGGATGTGCCCGCCCTTGTACAGGGTGTAGGCGGCGCCCAGCATGAAATGGCTGCCGTACAGCATGTAGCTGACGTCGAAGGCCCAGATCGTGGGCGACTTGAACGCGTAGCGGGCGATCACCTCGTAGGTCAGCGCCAGCACCAGCGGCAGCGCCAGCCAGCAGAACAGCCGGCCGCTCCAGATCGCGATCTTGTCGATGCCGCGGACGAGCGCAACCAGCCCCGGCGGGGGCGCCGGCCCGGCGCTTCCGCTTAGACGTGGATCAGCCACTGATGCTCCTCCCCCCTCAAGAGCGGCCGGCGAACCGCTCCCGCGCCCGCGCTGCAGTTGTGAAAACCGGCGTATTCGAGCCGGCGCGCCCGCGACGCGCGCGGCGCCGCGGGCGGCCGGCGCGTTTCTTCTTAGTCGCCGCGATAGACCTTGTCTTTCCAGTAGTACTTGCCCGCGAAGTCGTAGGGCGGATACCACGACATCCGGAACGGAACCACGATCTCGGCGTACTTCTTCTGGCTGTCGATCACCTTCTTGTAGAAGGGATCCTTGGCCGCGTATTCCGCCTGGATCTTCTCCCATTCGTCGAGGAAGTTCTTCAGGATGTCGTCCGGCGTGCGGTGCAGCTGCGTGCCGCCCGCGATCAGCTCCTGGCAGGCAACCGCCGTCTCGCGCACGAACGCGGCGTTGCGCTGCGCGGTGGCGTAGACGCTCGACACCTTGACGATCTCCTGCAGGTCGGGCGTCAGCTTGGCCCAGGTCGCCTTGTTGACCATCAATTGCCCGCCGGTGACCGGCTCGTGCATGCCCGGCGTGTAGTAGTGCTTGGCGACGTTGTGCAGGCCGAGCTTCTTGTCCTCGAGGCAGTTGATCCACTCCGCCCCTTCGATCACGCCGCGTTCCAGCGCCGGCACGATTTCGCCGCCCGGAAGCGTCACGACCGACACGCCCAGCCGTCCGTAGGTCTCGGCGCCGATGCCGTAGATGCGGTACTTGATGCCCTTGAGGTCGGCCAGGTTCTTGATCGGCTTCTTGAACCAGCCCATCCCTTGCGGATAGTCGGTCGGGATCGGGAAGGCGACCAGGTTCATCTTGATGACGTCGCGGTAGAACTCTTCCAGCAGCGCCATGCCGCCGCCGTCGTAGTACCAGCCGAAATAGTCGACGCCGTCCATGCCGAACAGCGGCCCGTGCGACAGCGGGATGCCGACCAGGCTCTTGCCCAGGATATAGCCGAACGGGGCCATGCCGACGTCCAGCACGCCGCGCGAGGTGGCGTCGAACACCTCGAAGGCCGGAACGATGGCGCCGGCCGGCAGGGTCTCGATCTTCAGGCGGCCGCCCGACATCTTCTCGGCGGTTTCCGCCCAAAGCTTGAAGATCAGATGGAAGTTGGACGCCGCGGGGTGCGACGACTGCCCCTTCAGCACCACGGGCTTCGGGGCCGCCTGCGACAACGCCGGAGTGGGCGCCGCCAGCAACAGGCTGCCCGCCGCGACGGCAGACAGAATCAGTGAGCGTCTCAGCATGTGCGTGATCCTCCCTATGCACCGCGCCTGTTTTGTTTGACTATTGGCGCTGCCGGACACGCTAGGTAAAGCCCGCGTCCCTGTCAAACGTTGCATGCGCCGCGGTCATGGCCGCGGCGAACCGCCGAAACGGGTGGCATACCAGGATACAAGTCGAGGAATACCAGGATACAAGCGCGCCCCGCGCCGCCGCGCCCGAGCCGCCGCCGCGCGTTATTTCCGCTCGATCAGCTCGATCTTGTAGCCGTCGGGGTCCTCGACAAAGGCGATCACGCTGCCGCCGTGCTTCATCGGGCCGGGCGGGCGCGGGATTTTCACGCCTTCCTTGCCCAACCGCTCGCATACGCCATGGATGTCGGGCACGCCGATGGCGAGGTGCCCGAAGCCCGAGCCGATCGTGTACGGCTCCTTCTGCGGCCAGTTGTGGGTCAGCTCGACGACGGTGCTGGTCTCCTCGTCGCCGTAGCCGACGAACGCCAGCGTGAACTCGCCCGTGGGATAGTCCTTCCTGCGGATCAGCTTCATGCCCAGAAGCCGCGTGTAGAAATCCAGCGATTTGTCCAGGTCGCGCACGCGGATCATCGTGTGCAGCATGCGGAACTTCGAGGCGTCGATGGCGGCGGCGGCCTTGGCCGGGGCGGTCTTGTCGCGGGCGGCGGCGTCGTTCATGGCGGACTCCCTTCTGCGATCCCGAGACTCGGCCCAAGTCTGACCCGGCGGGCCGCCCCTTGTCGAGCCGCGCGCATGTCCGCCATTAGGCCCCGGTTTGCACCACAGGCCCCGCGATCCGCGGAATCCCGGCCACGTCCAACAGGATGTCGGCGGCGCGCAGCGAGGGCGGCGGGCCGCCCCGGCCCAGAAGCCGCATCGCCTCGCCCGCCAGGCGCACCTGCTCCGCCCGCGCCGCGGGATCGTTCAGCAGGCCCAGCACCGCTTCGGCCAGGCGTTCGGGCGTGCAGTTCTCCTGCGTCAGCTCGGGCACCACCGGGCGGTTGAGCACCAGATTGCTGATGGTGATGTAGGGCACGCGCTTCAGGCTCTTGACGATCACGGCCGACGGCGCCGACAGGCGGTAGGCGATCACCGCGGGCAGCCGCGCCAGCGCCAGCTCCAGCGACACCGTGCCCGAAGCCGCCAGCGCCACGTCGGCGGCGGCGAAGGCGGCGAATCGTTCGTCCTCGCCCAGCACGACCTCCGGCGCGGGCCGCCACGCGCCCGTGCCGGCGCGCACCAGCGCCTCCATCGCGTCGATGGTGGGCACGACGACGCGCAGGCCCGGCGTCCCGGCCGCGATGCGCTCCACCGCACGTCCGAACACCGGCAACAGGCGTCTGATCTCGCCGGCCCGGCTGCCGGGCAGCACGCACAGCAGCGCAGCCTCGGCCGGAACGCCGTGCGCCGCGCGGAACCGCGCGCCGTCGCCCTGCCCGGCCGCGCTCTCCACCACCGGGTGGCCGATGAAGCTGGCGGGCATGCCGGCGCGGTGGAAATAGGGCGGCTCGAACGGCAACAGGCAAAGCAGATGGTCGTAAATCCGCGCGACGCGATGCGCGCGGCCGCGCCGGTAGGCCCAGACCTTCGGCGCGTTGAGATGCACGAGCTTGACGCCCGCGGCCCGCGCCCGCGCGGTGACGGCGAAATAGAAGGCCGGATTGTC
>JBQTIS010000332.1:0-3219 GCA_052387895.1 Rhodospirillales bacterium
GACGACGAAGCGGCGCGCGAGGCCCGAGACATGGCGCTGCGGGCGTGGCGCGCGCTGGGCTGCCGCGACGCCGGCCGCGTGGATTTGCGCCAGGCCGCGGACGGGCGCGTCCACTTCATCGAAGTGAACCCGCTGGCCGGGCTGCACCCCACCCATTCCGACCTGCCGATTCTGTGGCGGCAAGCGGGCCGGCCCTATGTCGAGCTGATCGGGCGGATCGTCGAGTCCGCGGCCGGGCGCATCGGCGCCGAGCGCATCAAGCGCCGCGCCGCGGCGGAATAGCGCGATGCCGGCCAGCGCGGTGACGGGCGGCGGCAACCGGGTCGCGATCCTGCACGGGGCGGTGCCGCCCGAAGCGCCGCCCGACGACCAGGACACGTTGGCGCAGGTGGAGCTGGCGGCGGGCGCGCTCAGGCGCCTGGGCTACGCGCCCGAGCCGGTGCCGGTCACGCTGGACCTTGGGGCGATGGTGCGGCGGCTCGAGGCCATCGACCCGCTGATCGTGTTCAACCTGGTCGAGTCGATCGGCGGGGTGGGACGGCACCTCTACCTGCCCGCGGGCGTCATGGACGCAATCGGCATGCCCTATACCGGCTGCGGCACGCTGGCGCTGTTCCTGACCACCAACAAGGTGCTGGCCAAGCGCCGGATGGCCGAGGCCGGCATCGACACCGCCCCTTGGTTCGAGATGGACGGTCCCGACGGCGGAATCGGCGGGCGGATGATCGTCAAGCCGGTCTGGGAGGACGCCTCGGTCGGCATCGACTCGGGCTCGGTCGTGGCCGACGCCGCGGCGGCGCGACGGCGCATGGCCGAGATGCACGCGCGTTCGGGCGGGGAGTGCTTCGCCGAGGCGTTCCTCGACGGGCGCGAGTTCAACGTCGCCATGCTGGAGCTTCCCGGCCGCGCGCCGGACGACCCGCTGGTGCTGCCGGCGGCCGAGCTGTGCTTCATCGCCTTTCCCCCCGATTTGCCGCGCATCGCCGACTACGCGGAGTACTGGGACGCGACGTCGCACGGCTACCGGTACACGCCGGTGCGCCTGGGCATTCCGCCGGCCGACGCGGCGCTGGTCGAGCGCATGAAGGCGACCGCCGCGCAGTGTTGGCGGCTATTCGGCCTCAGGGGCTATGCGCGGGTGGATTTCCGCTGCGACGACGAGGGCCGGCCGTTCGTGCTGGAGATCAATCCCAATCCCGCCCTGTCGCACGACACCGGCCTGTCCCGGATGCTGGAACGGGCGGGCATGAGTTTCGACCGGGCCATCGCCGCGATCGTCGAATCGCGGCTGCGCCGCCATGAAAAACTCCGCCAGGCCGGCTGAGGCCCGCGCGCCCGCGCGGCCGATCGCGCTGCGCGAGACGGTCGGGCGCGCTGACGTTGAGGCGGTGCGCGCGATCGTCGCGGCGGCGGGGTTCTTCCGGCCCGACGAGATCGAGGTGGCGGCGGAACTGGTCGAGGACTGCCTGGCCAGGGGGGAAAAGGCCAGCGGCTATCGCTTCCTGTTCGCCGAGGCGCCGGGCGAGCCCGTGCCGGCCGGCTATGCCTGTTACGGGCCGATCCCCTGCACGCTGACGAGCTGGGACCTCTATTGGATCGCGGTCAGGCCCGAGCACCGGCGACGCGGCGTCGGCGCGTTGCTGATGGAGCGCCTGGAAGCGGCGGCGCGGGCGCAGGGCTGCCTCGACATGTACATCGAGACCTCGGCGCGGCCGCAATACGATCCGACCCGCGCGTTCTATCTCGCCCGGGGCTATCGCATCGAGCATGTGTTCCCGGATTTCTACGCGGCCGGCGACGGGCGCGCGGTGTACGTGAAACGGCTGCGCTAGACCGTGCCCCTGGGCCAGCGGCGGTGCAGCCACAGCCAGTGCTCGGGCCGGGCGCGGATCCAGTCCTCGACGGTCCGGTTGACCGCGGTCATCAGCGCCAGCACGTCGGCGGCCTGGTCGCCGCTCCTGGGCAGCGTCAGCGGCTGCTCGCACACCACGCGGTAGCGGCTGTCCTTGGCGCGCTCGACCCGGACCGGCAGCACCGGGCAGCCGTAGCGCAGCGCGAGCTGCGCCAGCGCCGGCGAGGTCATCGCCGGTTTTCCGAAGAACGGCACGGCGATGCCGTCGTTCAGCTTCTGGTCGACGATCAGGACCGCGTGGCCGCCGCCGCGCATCACCTCGACCAGGCGGCGCGCGCCGCGCGCGCTCTTGCGGATCTGCTCGGCGCCGGTGACGGATTGCTTGCGGCGGATGTATTCGTCGAGCCTGAGGTTGTTGGCGTTGCGGTATACGACCGCGACGTTGAGGCCCCGCATCGCCGCGGCGACGGTGATCATCTCGAAGCTCGCGAGATGGGCCGAGAACAGGATGCCCGGCCTGCCGTCGTCGCGCAGCGCGTCCAGCCGCTCGGGGTTGACGATCTCGATCCGCGCGGCGCGCTCGGCGAAGATGGTGTCGAGATGCCCATATTCGCACACCACGCGCGCCAGGTTGTCCCACATCGCCCGCACGATGCGCTCGCGCTCGTCCCGCGCGATGCCGGGAAACGCGATTTCGAGATTGCGCCGGGCGCGGTTGCTGGCCCCGGACCAGGGACCGACGAGGCGCGCGAAGCGGCCGAACGCGGCCCCGGCCCGATCGACCGGGAACAGGCGCAGGAATTCCATCGTGCCGATCATGCCCCAGCGCCGCAGCGGCTGGAGCACGTATCGCAGCCACCACTGCCCGAGCGGGCCGCGCGCGGCCATCACCGCACCCGCGGCAACGCCTGCGCCAGCACCGCGCCCAGGAGCTGCGGGTCGTCGAACGCGAGCTCGATTCCCAGGACGTGCAGCATGTTGAGCGCGCCCTTGGGCAGGCGCACCGCGTCCTTGGCGGTGGTGATCAGCACCGCGTCGCGCTTGGCCGCGTGTTCGACCATGCCCATGACGTCTTCGGGCTTGTAGCGGTAGTGGTCGGGAAAGTCACGGGTGGCGACGACGTGGGCGCCCAGCGCCCGCAGCGTGTCGTAGAACTTAGCGGGGCGGCCGATGCCGGCGAACGCCGCCACGCGCTCGCCGCGATAGCGCTCCGCGTCGGGCCCGGGGACGATGCGCGCGGCCAGCACCGGCAGCCGGTCGCCGAGCGCCGCGCGGGCGCCCGCCCGGTCCTCGCCCACCAGCACCGCCGCCTGGGCGCGCTGCAAGCCCCGGGATACCGGCTCGCGCAACGGCCCGGCGGGAAACAG
>JBQTIS010000333.1:0-2895 GCA_052387895.1 Rhodospirillales bacterium
GCCACAACACGTTCACGTAGATCGTTGGAAAGAGGTCGGGTCATCTTTGCTGGCCACCTCTCCAGCCAGCATCTTGAATCACAAACCCGGTCCTTTGGGAATCCCTCCCGATTCAAACAATCTTTGAAACGCTCTAGTCTTCCTGATGCGGTTTGCGGCGCAGCGACTTGACCGCGGCTCGCCGGCGCTTGGTTTCGTGCCGGTGTCGGCGCGAGGCGCCGGTGGGCTTTGTCGGCCTGCGTGGAACCGGCGGAACCGCCGCCTGGCGGACCAGCGCCACCAGCCGCTCCAGCGCATCCATGCGGTTGAGGTGCTGGGTGCGGTGGCGCCGCGCGGTGATCACCAGCACGCCGTCCCCGGTCAGCCGGTGGCCGGCCAGCTTTTCCAGCCGGGCGCGGACGTCGGGCGGCAGGCTTTGTGAACGGCGCAGGTCAAACCGCAGCTGCACCGCGGTTTCCACCTTGTTGACGTTCTGCCCGCCCGGCCCCGAGGCGCGCAGGAAGCTTTCCTCGATCTCGCCCTCGTCGATGGCAATCGTAGCGGTTACGCGGATCACGTCCGGCGCTCCCGCGCCCGCCTGAGGCGCACGATGGCTTCGTCCAGCGACGACAGGAAGCGCGATCGGTCGGCCCTCCGCATCGGCTTGGGCCCGCCTGTAGCTTCGCCCATCGCGCGCAGATCGGCCATCAGCGCGCGGCCGGCCAGCGCCATGCCGATCGATGCCTTGGTGAAAAGCCGCCCGTCGTTGCCGATCACCGCCGCGCCCGCCCTCAGACAGCGCCCGGCCAACGGAATGTCCGACGTGATGACGATGTCGCTTGGCCCGGCGCGCCCGGCGATCCAGTCGTCGGCCGCGTCGAACCCGCCGTCGACCATGACCCGTTCGAACAGACTTTCGGGCGGCACGTTGATGAACGCGTTGGCCACCACGAACACCTTCACGCCGTAGCGCCGTGCGACGCGATAGACCTCGTCCTTGACCGGGCAGGCGTCGGCATCGACGTAGATCGTCGATATGGGGATCATCGGCGCGGGCCGCCGATATCGTCGCGACCGCCGCGCGCGCTCAAGAACACCAGGGCCATCAACCCCACTCCCAGCGCCGCCGACAGCGACACGCCCAGGATCAGCGCGATTGTTCCGTGCAGGCCCAGCTCGCCGGGCCCGCTGCCGGTAAGGAACCACAGGATCGCCACGACCGCGCCGGCCACGCAGGCGATCGTACCCAATGAGATCGCGGCGAATTTCCACAGCCAAGGCATCGCAAGACGCGCTTTCCTCCCCGAAACGGCCCGGTTTAGCCGCGGCCGACAAACGGCATCTTGGTCGCCATCACCGTGACGAACAGCGCGTTGGCGTCGGGCGGCAGGCTCGCCATGTAGACGATGGTCTTGGCCACGTTCTCGACGTCCATCAGCGGCTCGACCGCCACCTGGCCGTTGGCCTGGGGCACGCCTTGGGCCATGCGCGCCGCCAGATCGGTCAAAGCGTTGCCGATGTCGATCTGGCCGCAGGCGATGTCGTGCTTGCGCCCGTCCAGCGCGATGCACTTGGTAAGCCCGGTGATCGCGTGCTTGGTGGAGGTGTAGGCGACCGAATTGGGCCGCGGCGCGTGCGCCGAAATCGAGCCGTTGTTGATGATGCGCCCGCCCCGGGGCGTCTGGTTTTTCATGATCCTGATGGCTTCCTGGGCGCACAGGAACGGGCCGGTAAGATTGGTGTCGACCACCGCCTTCCACTTGGCGAAATCGAGGTCCTCCATCGGCACGGCCGGCGCGCCGATGCCGGCGTTGTTGAACAGCAGGTCCAGCCGCCCGAACGCCTCCTTGGTCTTGGCGAACAGCGCCTTCACCTGCGCCGCGTCGCCCACATCGGTCGGCACCGCCAACCCCTTGCCGTTGGTCTTCTGGCCTTCCTTGGCCACGGCATCGAGCGCGTCCTTGCGCCGGCCCGCCAGCGCCACCGACCAGCCTTCGCGCAGCAGCGCCAGCGCCGCGGCTTTTCCGATGCCGCTGCCCGCGCCGGTGACGACGGCGACCTTACCATTTGCAGCCATGGTTGCGTTCTCCTCTGTGGACTGAACTCCGCGAGGCGGCACTGTGGCCCGCCTTGGAGCCGCGGGCAACCCGGCCTAGCGCAATCCAGCCATTCCCACGTGCGCGCGGCCGCCCGTTCAGGGCCAGCCGGCATCGGCTCGCGCATGTACGGGCCACCGCGCGCCGCCCGCCTCCAAACGGCTGCCGCGAACGGCCCGCTCGGCCGGCGGCAGCACATCGCAGCTCGGCCAAAGGCCGGTCTCCAGCGCTTCGGCGTAGCCGCCGATCAGCCCGGCCGCGCGCATGGCCGCGGCCTCGTCCCTGTGGCGGTAGGCGAGTGCGCGGTGCTCGATGCGAATGCCGGCTTTTCCCGGCACGAGAATGCTGAACCAGACGCGAGGGGTGCCATCGTTGGCCGGCAGGCCGATGGCGCCGGGGTTGTGCCACAGCTTGCCGGCGACCGTCTGCGTGAACGGCAATCCGCAATGCCCGCCGATCACGCCGTCGGTTCCGGCAAGCTCGATTTCCCTCAGTTTGTCGGCGGCCGGCGTGGAAGCGAAGATGTATCGGTTGATGCGGCTTACGCCGCCGTGGATCACGGCCAGGCGCTTGCCCGCGACGCCGATATCGAGCCGCCGCGGCAGGCCGCGCATCCAGGCGCGGTCGGCCGGCTGCATGGCGCGGTCGGCGTAAGCGTACCATTCCACCGCCAGCCGGTCGCATGCCGTTCCGGGTTCGAACCCGCAGCCGCAGCCCTCCGCCTCGTTGCCGAGCGATTCCTCGCAATTGCCCATCACCACATGGACGCCGGAATCGCGGATCGCCTTGACCGTCGCGGAAGGCCGTCCGCAATACGCCG
>JBQTIS010000334.1:0-1981 GCA_052387895.1 Rhodospirillales bacterium
ATCTGCCGGTACAACCTGCCGGTCTGCGTCGTCGTCTTCAACAACAACGGCATCTATCGCGGAACCGACGTCAATTCCGCCGGCGGCCCGGACCCCGCGACGACCGTCTTCGTCAAAGGCTCGCGCTACGACAAGATGATGGAGGCGTTCGGGGGCGCCGGCGTCAGCGTGTCGACGCCCGACGAGCTGAAGCGCGCCGTCGACGCGGCGATGGACTCCGGCAAGCCGACGCTCGTCAACGCGGCGATCGACCCCGCGGCCGGCACCGAGAGCGGCCGCATCGGCAACCTCAACCCGCAAAGCGTGGTTCGAAAGAAGTAAAGGAGCAGGCCATGGCGACGAAGAAAAAAGCCAAGGCGAAGGCGAAGCCGAAACCGGGCGCTGCCGGGCGCAGGGCCGCGGCGAAGCCCGCGCGCGCCAACGGATTGCCCAGGGCCAGCACCAGGCCGTGGGGCCAGGACGGCAAGGCGCTGACCGGCGTGCGCGTCCTCGACTTCACGCACGTCCAATCCGGGCCCACCTGCACGCAGCTCCTGGCCTGGCTCGGCGCGGACGTCATCAAGATCGAGCGGCCGGGCGTGGGCGACATCACCCGCGGCCAGCTGCGCGACGTGCCGGGCGCCGACAGCCTCTATTTCACCATGCTGAACCACAACAAGCGCTCGATCACCATCGACTCCAAGCACCCCAAGGGCAAGGAGGTGATCGAGCGGCTGATCAAGGCCTGCGACGTGCTGGTCGAGAACTTCGCGCCCGGCGCGCTCGACCGCATGGGCTTCACCTGGGAGCGCATCCACAAGCTGAACCCGCGCATGATCGTGGCCTCGGTCAAGGGCTTCGGCCCCGGCCCGTACGAGGACTGCAAGGTGTACGAGAACGTGGCGCAATGCGCCGGCGGCTCGGCCTCGACCACCGGCTTCCGCGAGGGCCCGCCGCTGGTGACCGGCGCGCAGATCGGCGATTCGGGCACCGGGCTGCATTTGGGGCTCGGCATCGTTTCGGCGCTCTACCAGCGCGTCCGCACCGGGCGCGGGCAGCGCGTGCTGACCGCCATGCAGGACGGCGTCTTGAACCTCTGCCGCGTCAAGCTGCGCGACCAGCAGCGCATCCAGAAAGGCCCGCTTAGGGAATACAGCCAGTTCGGCGAGGGCATCCCCTTCGGCAAGGCGGTGCCCAGGGCCGGCAACGATTCCGGCGGCGGCCAGCCCGGCTGGATCCTGAAATGCAAGGGCTGGGAGGACGATCCCGACTCCTATGTCTACTTCATCACCCAGGCGCCGGTCTGGGGGGCGATCTGCGATCTGATCGGCAAGCCGGAATGGAAGACCGATCCGGACTACGCCACGCCCAACGCGCGCCTGCCGCGCCTCAAGCACATCTTCGGCACGATCGAGCAGTGGACCATGACCAAGAGCAAGTTCGAGGTCATGGAAATCTGCAACAAGGTCGACATCCCCGTGGGTCCGATCCTGTCGATGAAGGAAATCCTCGAGGAACCCTCGCTGCGCAGGACCGGCACGGTGGTCGAGGTCGACCATCCCACGCGCGGCAAGTATTTCAGCGTCGGCAACCCGATCAAGCTCTCGGACAGCATCAGCGAGGTCGCGCGCTCGCCGCTGCTGGGCGAGCACACGGAAGAAGTGCTGACCAAGGTGCTGGGCTACAGCGCCGCCGAGGCCGCCGAGATCAAGGCGTCGCCGGCCTGTTCGCCGCCGCCGGCCGAAAAGAGGGCGGCGGAATAGCGCGAACCCCTCGTCCGGCTCGCTGGCGCTGGCCGCCCTCTCCCGACGGGAGAGGCGCCCGAAGCGAAGCGAAGGGCGGGCGAGGGGGCAAGCAGAACGGCAAGGGGCGGGGAAACTCCATGCGCATCGTGGTCCACGGACAGCAGGCCTTCGGCAAGGCGGTGCTGGAGGCGCTGGTGAAGCGCGGCGACGACGTGGTCGCCGTCTATGTCGCGCCCGAGAAGCCGGGCCAGAAGGCC
>JBQTIS010000335.1:0-4428 GCA_052387895.1 Rhodospirillales bacterium
CGCGATCCCGCTGCGCGGGACCGGCACGGCGAGGCGCGCGTTCGCGTCTGGGTGCGCGTCCGCGGGGTCGGCACCATTCTCGGCCAGGGATTCGCTCGGGGCGCGCGCCTCGCCGTGCCGGTCCCGCGCAGCGGGATCGCGCCCGACGATATGCGCGACCGCCGCCCTGCCCGCTTCGAGTCCCGCGCCGTCGAGCGCCACGGCCACCGCGCGCACATGGTCGTAAAGGCTGCGCGCGGCCAAGAGCGTGGATACCGCCAGCGCCTCCGCGATCCAAAGCCAGGGAGTCGCGCCGAACGCCAGGGCCAGCGCCAGCCCGGCCGCCGCCGCCGCGCCGGCGACCAGCGCCACCGCCAGCGCCCCGCGCCGGCGCAGCGCGCTTTGCCCCAGGCCCGGCCGGTTGAGCCGGGCGTCCAGCGCCGCCGTAGCGCGGCCGATCGCGGCGACGGGGTGGGGCGCGCGCCGGAACAGGCTTTCGCCCAAGGCCGCGTCGAGCGCCAAGGCCAGCGTCAATATGACGAACGTGAAGGACGCGTCCGCGCCGAAAGCCCAGGCCAGGAGCATGGCGCGAGGTTGGCGGCAGGGCCGCCCGGGGTCAACAACCCGTCGCTTCCGGCGACGCCCGGCCCCCGCACCCAGTCCACCCTTGGCTGAAAGCGCGGATGACCGTATGACTCCGCGGTTCCCATGGAGATTTCGGCGATGGACGGGACGGCAGGCATTAAGACCGGCGTGATGGTGTGCGGCCACGGCAGCCGCGACGCGGAGGCGATCCGCGAGTTCCAGGCCATGGCCCGGGCGCTGGGCGGGCGCATGCCGCAGTACGAGCTGGAAAGCGGGTTCCTGGAGTTCGCCCGGCCGGTGATCCGCGACGGGCTCGAGGCGTTGAAAGCCCGCGGCGTCAAGCGCATCCTGGCGGTGCCGGGCATGCTGTTCGCCGCCGGGCACGTGAAGAACGACGTGCCGTCCGAGATCAACGAGTTCGCGCGCGCCAATCCCGGCATCGAGCTGCGCTTCGGCCGCGACCTGGCGATCGACCCGCGCATGCTGCGCGCGGCCGCCGAGCGCGTTGCGGAGGCGGAAGAGCGCGCGGGCGGAAGAATTGCCCGGGCCGACACGCTGCTCATGGTGGTCGGGCGCGGCACCAACGACCCCGACGCCAACTCGAACGTGTCGAAGGTCGCGCGCATGCTGTGGGAGGGCATGGGCTTCGGCTGGGCCGAGGCCGCCTTTAGCGGCGTGACCGCGCCCTTGGTCGACGCCGCGCTCGGCCGCGCGGTGCGCCTGGGATTCCGGCGCATCGTGGTGTTCCCCTATTTCCTGTTCACCGGCGTGCTGGTGAAGCGCATCTACGATTGGACCGACCGGGCCGCCCGCACCAATCCGGACATCGAGTTCGTCAAGGTTGACTACCTGAACGACCATCCGCTGGTGCTGGACACGTTCACCGACCGGGTGAACGAGATCCTGGCGGGAACCGGCAACATGAACTGCCAGATGTGCAAATACCGCGAGCAGATCGTCGGTTTCGAGCGGGACCGCGGCGCGGCCCAGGCCGGCCATCACCACCACGTCCGCGGCATCGGCACGGACGCCGACCACGATCACGGCCACGACCATGGCCACGATCGCCATCACCACGGCCACGTCCACGAGCGCGGGAAATGATCGACTATGTCCGCGACGCGGCCGAGATCTATCGGCGGTCGGTGGCGGCGATCCGGCGCGAGGTCGATCTGGAGGCGTTGCCCCCGGAGCTGCGTGCGCTGGCGCTGCGGCTGGTCCATGCCTCGGCCATGCCGGAGATCGCGCGCGATCTGATCGCCGCGCCCGGCGCCGCGCGCGCCGGCGCGGTGGCGCTTAAGGCGGGCGCGCCGGTCCTGGCGGACGCGGCGATGGTGGCCGAGGGCGTGGTTCGCGCCGACCTGCCCGCCCGCAACGCGGTCGTTTGCCCGCTGAACGATCCGCGCGTGCGCGCCCTGGCGGAAAAGCTCGGCACCACGCGCTCGGCGGCGGCGGTGGAGTTGTGGCGCGACCGGCTCCAAGGCGCGGTCGTCGCCATCGGCAACGCGCCGACCGCGTTGTTCCATCTCTTGGAGCGGCTGGAGCAGGGCTGGCCCGCGCCGGCGGTGATCCTGGGCTTTCCCGTCGGCTTCGTAGGCGCAGCCGAGGCGAAGGAGGCGCTGGCGCGACAGACGCGCGTGCCGTACATCGCGCTGAAGGGCCGGCGCGGCGGCAGCGCGCTGGCCGCGGCCGCGGTCAACGCCCTGGCCAGGCCCGACGGCCTGGAAAAATGAGCGCGGCCTGGATCACGGTCCTGGGCCTGGGCGAGGACGGGCTTGCGGGCCTTCGCCCCGAGGCGCGCGCGGCCCTCGACGCCGCCGAGGTGCTGATCGGCGGCGAGCGGCACCTGGCGCTGGCGCCGTCGCCCAAGCCGGAGCGCCTGAGCTGGCGCACGCCGCTGAAGGACACGATGCGCGACATCGCGGAGCGCAGGGGCAAGCGCGTGGTGGTGCTGGCCTCGGGCGATCCGATGATGTTTGGCGTGGGCGCGACCCTGGCGCGGCATTTCCAGCCCGAGGAGATGACGGTCATTCCGGCCGTGGGCGCGTTCGGCCTGGCCGCCGCGCGCATGGCCTGGTCGCTGCCCGATACCGCGACCCTGACGCTGCACGGCCGCAAGCTCGAGATCCTCAACGCGCACATCGCGCCGGGCCAGCGGATATTGATCCTCTCGGAAGACGGCGCCACGCCCGCCAAGGTGGCCCGCGCACTGGTCGAGCGCGGCTATGGGGACAGTCCGATGTCGGTGTTCGAGCACATGGGCGGACCGAAGGAGCGCCGCGTCGACGCCACCGCCGCGCGCTGGCCCAAGGAACGCATGGCCGATCTCAACACCATCGCGCTCGCCTGCGCCGCGGGGCCGCAGGCGGTCGTGCTGCCCAGCGCCCCCGGCCTGCCGGACGAGCTGTTCCAGCACGACGGGCAGTTGACCAAGCGCGAGGTGCGCGCGGCCACCCTGTCGGCGCTGGCGCCGTTGCCTGGCCAGGTGCTGTGGGACGTGGGCGCGGGCTGCGGGTCGGTGGCGATCGAATGGCTGCGCGCGGCGCGCGGCGGCCGGGCCTATGCGGTCGAGCGCGAGGCGAAGCGTTGCCGGATGATCGAGCGCAACGCCAGGTTCTTCGGCGTGCCGCAATTGCAGCTCGTGGAAGGCGGCGCGCCCGAGGCCCTGTCGGGCCTGCCGGGGCCCGACGCCGTGTTCATCGGCGGCGGACTTTCGGCCGCGGGCCTGGTCGATGCGTGCTGGGCGGCGCTCAAACCCGGCGGCCGGCTGGTCGCCAACGCGGTGACGGTCGAGGGCGAGGCGGCGCTGGCGCGGCTGCATCGGACCTACGGCGGCGGCCTGATGCGCATGGCCGTCAGCCGGGCGGAAATGGTCGGCACGATCGAAGGCTGGCGTCCGGCGATGCCGGTTACGCAGCTTGCCGCCGTAAAAACCTGATGGCGGGGAGCCCGAAGAAGGGCACGCTCTACGGCCTCGGCGTCGGGCCGGGCGATCCCGAGCTTGTGACGCTCAAGGCGCTGCGGATCCTGCGTCAGGCCCCGGTGATCGCCTATCCCGCGCCGGAGGCGGGCGACAGCCTGGCGCGCTCGATCGTGGCCCCGCATCTGCCCGGCGGCCAGACCGAGATCGCCATCCGCATGAAGCTGGAGGCCGCGCGCTTTCCCGCCGCGGACGTGTATGACCGGGCCGCGGGCGAGATCGCGGGGCATCTCGGCGCCGGGCGCGACGTGGCGGCGTTGTGCCAGGGCGATCCGTTCCTCTATGGCTCGTTCATGTACCTGTTCGGCCGGCTGGCGCGGGACTGGAATGTCGTCGTGGTGCCGGGCGTGTCGTCGCTGACGGCCTCGGCGGCGGCGCTGGGCGCGCCCCAGGCCGCGCGCGACGACCCGCATGCCGTGCAGCCCGCGCCGCAGCCGGAAGCGGTGCGGGAAGCGCGAGTGAAGGAGTGCGACGCCGCCGCGATCATGAAACTTGGGCGTCACTTCGCCAAGGTCCGGCGCGTGCTGAAGCGCCTGGGCCTGGAGGACCGCGCGCGTTACGTCGAGCACGCCAGCATGGCCAACCAGCGCGTCCGCGCGCTCGCCGAGATCGGCGACGGCGAGGTTCCCTATTTCGCCATGCTGCTGGTGCATAAGCGCGGCGAGGTTTGGCGTGTCGGATAGGCGGCGCGCGACGTGAACGGCCCGGCGATCGTCGTCCTTGGACCCGGCGGGCTGAAGCTCGCGCGCAAGCTGAAGCGCGCCTTGCCCGGCGCCGTGCTGCACGGCTACGCGCCGCGCCTGGGCGCCGGAATGGTGGACCGGCGCTTCGCCGACGTTGCCCCGCATCTGCGCGCGCTGTTCCAGCGGGGCACGCCGATCCTC
>JBQTIS010000336.1:0-1557 GCA_052387895.1 Rhodospirillales bacterium
CTCGACGCCGCCGTCGCGCGCCAGGAAATCGCGACGCCGCGCCTCGTCGTCGATCTCGAACATCACGGTGGCGACCAGCTCGTTTCCCTGGGGGATCAGCGCGTTGTAGGCCTCGAGCTCGCCTGCGATCTGCGCCTCGCCGCCCTTCTCGATGAACAGCATCTCGTGCACTTGCAGCCACATCGTGTCGTAGTTCTCGAAATAGAAGCAGGCATCGGGCCCGACCTCGACGCGGCGCAATTTCTTCACCGGCAGCAGCGCGCGGCGGCGTTCCTGGCGCGCGTTGGCGAACTCGGCCATCGCCATCACGTCGGCACGGAGAATTCTGCGCTCGGCGGCGGGCATTCGGGCTTCCTCAGGCCAGGCCGTAGGCGCGGGCGAAAATCTGGATCGGGTGCTGCGGGACGGGCGCCGAGCCGCCCTGCAACTCGATCCCCTGCGCGATGTGCTCGCCCGCGAGCGGACATTCCGAGGCCAGGTATTTCTTGCCGCCGTCCCCGACCTGGCGCGCCACCGGCCGGCCGATCTTGACCGCCACGTCGAAATTCTCCTTCATCACGCCCCACGAGCCGCCATGGCCCGAGCAGCGCTCGATCGCCTGCACCTCGGCCCCGGGGATCAGCTTCAGCATCTCGGCGGCCTTCTGGCCCATGTTCTGGGCGCGGGCATGGCAGGCGAGGTGCAGCGCCACGCCGCCGTCCAGGGCCTTGAGGCCCGGCGCCAGGCCCTCGCGCCTGGCGATGTCGACCACGTACTCGCTGACGTCGAACGTCGCCTCGGCCAGGCGCTTGACCCGGGCGTCGCCGGGCAGGATCAGCGGCCATTCGAATTTCAGCATCAGCGCGCAGGACGGCACCAGCGCCACGACGTCGAAGCCCCTGTCGAGATAGGGGACCAGCGCCGCCTCGACCTGCCGCGCGTTTTCCGCCACCCGCGCGATGTCGCCCTGCTCGAGCTGCGGCATGCCGCAGCACCGGGGATAGACCACCTCGGTGGCGACGCCGTTGTGCGCCAGCACCGCGCGGGCGGCCATGCCGATGTCGGGACCGTTGTAGTTGACGAAGCAGGTGGCGTAGAGCACGGCCTTGCGCCCGAAGCCGGGCGCCTGGTCGTTGACCTCCACGGGCTCGGCGCGCGCCCTTAGCTTGAAGGTGCGGCCGTGGAATTTGGGCAGGGCCGCGCGGCGATCGACGCCCGTCAGGCTTTCCATGACGGGGCGCGTCAGCGCGTTCTTGTTCGACGAGGCCCAGTTGGCGATCGGCGCGACGGCGGCGGCCAGCTTGCCGTTGCGGTCGGTCTCGGTGAGCTGGCGATGCGCGAATGGCGGCGGGTTCTTGCGCCGCTCGACCGCGCGGTAGCGCAGCATCAGGTGCGGGAAGTCCAGGTTGAATTCGTGCGGCGGCACATAGGGGCACTTGGTCATGAAGCACATGTCGCAGAGCGTGCAGGCGTCCACGACCGGCTTGAAGTCCGCGCCGGCGACGGCGTCGAGCTCGCCGGTCGCGGAGTTGTCCGCCAGGGCGAACAGCCGCGGGAAGCTGTCGCACAGATTGAAGC
>JBQTIS010000337.1:0-2538 GCA_052387895.1 Rhodospirillales bacterium
TCCAGCGCCACGGGCACACGGTCGTGGCCTCGAGCCTGTTGGTGCCGCGCAACGACCCCACGCTGATGTTCGCCAATTCCGGCATGGTGCAGTTCAAGAACGTGTTCACCGGCGCCGAGACCCGGCCCTACAAGCGCGCCGTCACGGCGCAGAAGTGTGTGCGCGCCGGCGGCAAGCACAACGACCTGGAGAACGTCGGCCACACCGCGCGCCACCACACCTTCTTCGAGATGCTGGGCAATTTCTCGTTCGGCGACTATTTCAAGGACCTGGCGATCGAGCTGGCCTGGAACCTGGTGACCAAGGAGTTCGGCCTGGCCAAGGAGCGCCTGTGGGTCACGGTCTACGCCGAGGACGACCAGGCGGCTTCGATCTGGAAAAAAGTCGCGGGCCTGCCGGACGAGCGCGTCGTGCGCATCGCGACGTCCGACAATTTCTGGGCGATGGGCGACACCGGCCCGTGCGGCCCGTGCTCGGAGATCTTCTACGACCACGGCCCCGGGATCGCCGGCGGCCCGCCCGGCAGCGCCGAGGCCGACGGCGACCGCTATGTCGAGGTGTGGAACCTGGTCTTCATGCAATACGAGCAGGTGACCAAGGAAAAGCGCGTCGATTTGCCCAAGCCCTCGATCGACACGGGGATGGGGCTCGAGCGCATCGCCGCCGTGCTCCAGGGCAAGCACGACAATTACGACATCGATTTGATGCGCGCGCTGATCCTGGCCTCGGCCGAGGCGAGCGGCACCGATCCCGACGGGCCGCACCGCGTCGCGCATCGCGTGATCGCCGATCATTTGCGCGCCGCGTCGTTCCTGATCGCCGACGGCGTGCTGCCGGCCAACGAGGGGCGCGGCTACGTGCTGCGCCGGATCATGCGCCGCGCCATGCGCCACGCCCACATGCTGGGCGCGAGCGAGCCCCTGATGTGGAAGCTGGTGCCGGCCCTGGCCGGGCAGATGGGCGCGGCGTTCCCCGAGCTTGGCCGCGCCCAGGCGCTGATCGTCGAGACGCTCAAGCTCGAAGAGACGCGCTTCAAGCAGACGCTCGAGCGCGGCCTCAAGCTCTTGGCCGAGGAGACCGGCAAGCTGGCGAAGGCTGCGCCGCTGCCGGGCGAGGTGGCGTTCAAGCTCTACGACACCTATGGCTTCCCGCTCGACCTGACGCAGGACGTGCTGAAGGGGCAGGGGCGGCCGGTCGACAATGCCGGCTTCGAGCGGGCCATGGAGCGCCAGCGGGCGGAAGCCCGCAGGAAATGGGCCGGCTCGGGCGAGGCCGCCACCGACAGGATCTGGTTCGAGCTGCGCGAGAAAGCCGGCGCGACCGAGTTCCTGGGCTACGACACCGAGACCGCCGCGGGCAAGGTCGCGGCCATCGTGGTGGACGGCAAGCCCGTGCCCAGCGCCGGGCAAGGCGCCAAGGTCCAGGTGATCGTCAACCAGACGCCGTTCTACGGCGAGTCCGGCGGCCAGATGGGCGACGCCGGGGCGATCCAGTCCGCCAAGGGCGCGCGGGTCGGCGTTGCCGACACGCAGAAGAAGCTGGGCGACTTGCACGTGCATGTCGGCACGGTCGCGGGCGGGACGTTGAGCCTGGGCGACGACGTGGAGCTCAGGGTCGACGGCGCGCGGCGCGCGCGCCTCAGGGCCAACCATTCCGCCACGCACCTGCTGCACCAGGCCTTGCGCCGGCAATTGGGCGAGCACGTGACGCAAAAGGGCTCGCTGGTCGCGCCCGACCGCCTGCGCTTCGACATCAGCCACCCCAAGGCGCTGACGCACGAGGACATCCGCGCGGTCGAGGCCGACGTCAACCGCCGCATCCGCGGCAACGGCGCGGTCGAAACCGTGCTGATGACGCCGGACGACGCGGTCAAGCACGGGGCGCTCGCCCTGTTCGGCGAGAAATACGGCGAGGAGGTGCGCGTGGTCTCGATGGGCGAGGCGGAGCCGGGCGAGGACGCCTCCAAGCCCTATTCCACCGAGCTGTGCGGCGGCACGCATGTAACGCGCACCGGCGATATCGGCCTGTTCAAGATCGTGGCGGAATCGGCCGTGGGCGCGGGCCTCAGGCGCATCGAGGCGCTGACCGGCGAGGCGGCTGAAGAGTTTGTTAGGCAGCGGGAGCAAATCGTTGAAAGCACCGCAGAAGCACTTAGGGTTCAACCCATGGAGCTTGCTGTGCGGGTTGCCCAGCTCCTAGAGGATCGTAAGCGGCTAGAACGTGACCTAGCCGATGCGCGCCGAAAGCTCGCGACCGCGGGGGGCGGCGCAAACGCCGAGACGGCGCCCGCCGCGCGCGATGTCGCGGGCATCGCCTACTTGGCGCGCGCGCTGGGCGACGTGCCGGCCAAGGAGCTGAAAGGCATGGCCGACGAGATGAAGGCCAGGCTCGGCTCGGGCGTGGTGGCGCTGGCCGCCAGCGCCGAGGGCAAGGCCTCGATCGTGGTGGGGGTCACCGACGACCTCACCCCACGCGTCAGCGCCGTGGACCTGGTGCGCGCGGGCGCCGTGGCGCTGGGCGGCAAGGGCGGCGGCGGCC
>JBQTIS010000338.1:0-5133 GCA_052387895.1 Rhodospirillales bacterium
GACCAGGCGCGCGTCAAGCCGCTGCTGGACCGCCAGCCCGCGCTGGCCGCGGTTTCCACGCTGCTTCACACGTCGGAGGCGGTCGCCAGCGACGCCAAGCCCTCGGTGGCGCTGCGCGCGGGCCGGCAATCGTCGATGCGGCTGGCGATCAACGCGGTCGGCGAGGGGGCGGCCGACGCGGTGGTTTCCGCCGGCAACACCGGCGCGCTGATGGCGATGGCCAAATTCGTGCTGAAGACCGCCCCGGGCATCGACCGGCCGGCGATCGCCTCGGTCCTGCCCACGCCGCGCGGCGTGTCGGTGATGCTGGACCTGGGCGCCAACGTCGAATGCGACGCCAACAACCTGGTTCAGTTCGCGATCATGGGCGAAGTGTTCGCCCGCACGCTGTTGAACATCGCGCGCCCGACCATCGGCCTTCTGAACGTCGGATCCGAGGAGCAGAAAGGCCACGACGAGCTGCGCGCCGCCAACGCCTTGCTGCGCGAAAACAAGCTGAACCTGGCCTACCAGGGATTCGTCGAAGGCGACGACATCACCGGAGGCAAGGTGAACGTCGTGGTGACCGACGGCTTCACCGGCAACGTGGCGCTGAAGGCGGCCGAGGGCGTCGCGCGGCTCTACGCGCAGCTGTTGCGCGAGGCGTTCTCGAGCTCGTTGCCGGCCAAGCTCGCCTATCTTCTGGCCAAGCCCGCGCTGACGGCCGTGCGCAAGAAGTTCGACCCGCGGCGCTACAACGGCGCCATCCTGCTGGGGCTCAACGGCATCGCGATCAAAAGCCACGGCGGCACCGACGCGATCGGCTTCGCGCACGCCGTGGGCGTGGCGATCACCATGTCGGAGAACGGCATGATCGAGCGCCTGCAGGACGAGTTGCAGCGTTTCGGCGGCGATCTGCCATCGGCGGCCCGCACGGCGGCGGGCTGATGGCGGTTCGCTCGCAGGTCGTGGGCTGCGGCGCCTATCTGCCGCGCACCGTGGTAAGCAACGCCCAGCTCGCCAAGCGCGTCGACACCACCGACGCATGGATCGCGCAGCGCACGGGCATCCGCCAGCGCCACGTCACCGCCGAGGGCGAGATGACCTCGGACCTCGCCTTCGCCGCCGCGCGCGACGCGCTGCGGGCCTCGGGCGTGCAGCCCGAGTCCGTGGACCTGCTGGTGCTGGCCACCACCACGCCCGACCACACCTTTCCCGCCACCGCCGCCAAGGTCCAGGCGCGGCTCGGCATGGCCGGCGGCGCCGCGTTCGACGTCCAGGCGGTGTGCGCGGGATTCATCTACGCGCTGGCCGTGGCCGACAACTTCATCAAGGCCGGCCAGGCCAAGACCGCGCTGGTGATCGGCGCCGAGACCTTTTCGCGGCTGTTGGACTGGAACGACCGCGGCACCTGCGTGCTGTTCGGCGACGGCGCCGGCGCCGTGGTGCTGCGCGGCCACGAAAGCCAGAGCTCGAAGGACCGCGGCCTGCTGTCGACCCATCTGCACACCGACGGCCGGGCCTACAATATGCTTTACGTCGACGGCGGGCCGTCGGCGACGCAGACCACCGGGCATGTGCGCATGGACGGGCAGGGCGTGTTCCGCCATGCCGTCGCCAAGCTCGCCTCGGTGGTGGACGAGGCGCTGGCCGCCAACGGCATGACCCCGGCCGAGGTCGACTGGCTGGTGCCGCACCAGGCCAACCAGCGCATCATCGACGGCATGGCGCGCAAGCTGGGCCTGGGGCCGGAAAAGGTGGTCTCGACCGTCGCCCGGCATGCCAACACCTCGGCCGCCTCGATCCCGCTGGCGCTTTCCGAGGCCGTGTCCGACGGCCGGATCAAGCCCGGCCAGATCGTGCTGATGGAGGCGATCGGCGGCGGGCTGGCCTGGGGGGCGTGCCTGGCGCGCTGGTAGCGCCGCAGCCCGCGGCTTGCGGCGCCCGCGCGTCGCAGCCGCCGCGCAACGGCTGTTTTTCCGGCTCCTACTGGCAACAAGGGCAGTGGGATCGGCGAATCGGCCACACCCAGGACTGAAGAAAAGAATCTATCCCCTTGCGAATTGACGCAATTCCCGGCTCACGTTACGGTACCCAACAAAAGCACGGCGGGGGGAGCAATGCCGGCGAAGACCATCACCAGGGCGGACCTCAGCGAGGCCGTCTACCAGGAAGTCGGCCTTTCGCGCAACGAATCCGCGGCGTTGGTCGAAACGGTCCTGAACGAAATCGCCGACGCTTTGGTGCGCGGCGAAATGGTGAAAATCTCCTCGTTCGGCAGCTTCTGGGTGCGCCAGAAGGGCCAACGCATCGGCCGCAACCCGAAAACCGGCGATGAAGTGCCGATCCTGCCGCGCAAGGTGCTGGTGTTCCGCCCGTCGCATGTGCTCAAGGACCGCGTCAACGGCGCGGCGCCCGAGGGCGCGGCCGTGGCGGGCGCGCCCGGCAGCGGCGGGGCCGGCGAATGACCATGGCGGATCTGGGCGAGGCCGGCCCATCCGGGCCCGGGCGGCGCCCGGGCAAATCGGCGGCGGCCTTCCGCACCATCAGCGAAGTGGCGGACGAGCTGGACGTGCCGCAGCACGTGCTGCGCTTCTGGGAAACCAAGTTCCCGCAGATCAAGCCGCTGAAACGCGGCGGCGGGCGGCGCGATTACCGGCCCGAGGACGTCGATCTGCTGGGCCGCATCCGCGTGCTGCTGTACCAAGAGGGCTACACCATCCGCGGCGTGCAGCGCCTGTTGCGCGAAGGCGGGCTTAAGGTCGCGGCGCGTCCGATGGACGAGGCCGACGAGGCCGCGCCCGTGGAGCTTCCCTCGGCCGCCCGCGCCGCCGCGCCCGCGCCGGCCGCCGGCAAGGAATTGAACCCGCGCACCCGCGCCGCGCTGGAAGAGGTGCTGGACGAGCTGGTGCAGGCGCGAATGGGGCTTGCCGCGGACAAAGATGCGTGAACCGCTTCACACCGCCCGGAAAAGGCGGGTGATATGGAAGCGGATCGAATAAGATGGGTTGTGGCCGCCACCGAAGAACGGCGGCCGGGAGCCCGAGATGGTCTCCACGCTTCGCCGCGCCCTGACGGCCGCCGCCTTCGCCGGATTCTCCCTTTCCGGCTGCGCCTTCATGTTTCCCGAGCTGCAACAGGCGATCGACCTGCTGGAGCAGCGCCAGATCGGCCCGATCCTGATCGCGACGCGCCGCGACGGCATCGACAGCTACGGCGGCGACCAGGGCATCCATTGCTCCGGCGGAAGCTATGCCGGCGGTGGCGACGAGCAGCTGGTAAAAGCCGCCAAGGACCGCCTGAAAAAAGAGGTCGATCGGCTGAAGAACGACATCAAGGACATCGACCGCCAGGCCGACCGCTGCAAGGGCAAGAGCGTGGCGCGCGGCGAGTATGAACAGAAGAACGGCTGCGATCCGACGCGCCATGCCGAGCTGCAAAACGCGGCGTTCAGCGCGGCGCCCGGGGCCGGCATCGCCCCGGAATACGAGTCGCAGTTCAAGAATTGCAACGCGGCGCAGGACGCCGCGAAGCAGGATCCCTGCTCGGCCGAGAACATGGGCCGGCGGCCGTCGCTGCGCGCCAGGCGCGCCGCGCTGCTGCAGGAAGTCGAGCGCTGGCTGAAGAAGCTGGAGGAGTGCGAGAAGGACCGCGAGCGCCAGGCCGGCCCGCAGAGCCAGCCCGTCGCTCCCACCATCGTGATCAGCCCCGGAATGTTCAGCCGGCCGCCGTCGCACAGCAGCCCGCCGCGCAGCTCGGACACGCACTCCAAGCCGCCAACCACTTCCAAGCCGCCCACCACCTACAAGCCGCCCAAGGGGCATTAGGGGAGGGGGACCGCCGATGCGCCTGAAGCTCGTTCGTCTGGCCGCCGTCGCGCTGGCGATCGGCGCCGCCGCCATCGCCCAGCCCACCGGCCCGTCGGCCCAGGTCGCCATCGGCGCCGCCGGGCAGGCGACCTTCACCGTGCGCCCGATCCCCACGCCCACGCCGCTCAAGCTCGGCGCCGTGCCCAAATTCGACTTCGCCGCCGAGCTGGTCAACTCCGCCACGCCGCTGCCGGGCCTGGGCGAGTACATCGTGGTCGAGGGCACGGGCTCGGTCGAGCCCTCGATCAAGACCGTGATCTGGCGGTTCGAGTTCATGAAGGTGGCGGTCAACACCGCCGTGGTGCAGGGCACCGGGCCGCTGGCGGTGCTGACGGTCGAGACCGACCCGTCGAGCCCGGATGAGTCGTCCTTCGCCCTCGGCTTCGCGCCGCCGCAGGCATTGCCGCCGGGCTCGCCCGCGCATCGCGTGCTCGACACCGCCACGCGCACGCTGATCGCGGCGCTGGCCGACCCCTCGGGGCCGCCGCTCAGTGTCGGCGCGCCGCTGGTCGACGTGTCGGACGGCCTGCGGCGCTATCTCAAGCGCTTCCTGCGGCCGATGGAGATGACCGATCCGATCAACCCGCTGACGGTAGAGGGGCTGACGCTGCACCAGGGCCGCGTCGGCATCGTCGCGCGCGCGGTCGACCAGTTCCAGTTGCGCTACGGGCCGCAGCCCGTGGCGCTCAGCGCCGACGCGACGATGATGTTCGACCGGCCCACGGCCCTGCCGCTGCTGGCCGATTTCCGCGTCACCGGCGACGTGCGGGCGCCCAACATGAACGGGCCGGTGGACGTGCGGGTCAAGGTGTTCGTGTCGATCACCGGCATGCGCTCGCCCAACGAGATGCTGCGCGGCGTGCCGCCGCCCGCCAGGGCCACGCCCGCCGCCGCGCCCGCGCCCCAGCCCCAGGCCGCGCCCCAGCCGCAGCGCCGGGCGCCGCCGGCCGCCGCGCCCGCCCCGCAAGGCGCGCCCGCGCCCGCCCAGCCCGCGGACCGCCAGCAACTGATCCAGCGCCTGGAGATGCTGAAAGAGCTCTACCAGCGCAACCTGATCACCAAGGAACACTACGAACAGCAGCAGCGGGAAATCCTCAACCGGCTCTAGGGACCGCGGCATGGCCCAGCCAATCCACTCGGTGCGGCAGGTAGCCGAGGCCCGATCCCCGCCCGGCGTGGGGGCGCCCGGCGTTCGCGCGGCGTTCGGCGAGCTTTACTTCCTCACCCTGATCGCGCCGCCGAGCCTGGCGCTGGCGGCGGCCTCGGCCGCCGCCTCGGCCGCGCC
>JBQTIS010000339.1:0-2680 GCA_052387895.1 Rhodospirillales bacterium
GCCGACTACATGGGCATGCTGGCCACGGTGATCAATTCGCTGGCCATGCAGGGCGTCTTGGAGCGCTTGGGCGTTCCGACCCGCGTGCTGTCGGCGATCCCGATCGCGGCGGTGTGCGAGCCCTATATCCGCCGCCGCGCCATCCGCCACATGGAGAAGAACCGCGTGGTCATCTTCGCCGCCGGCACCGGCAACCCGTTCTTCACCACCGACACGGCCGCGGCCCTGCGCGCCTCGGAAATGGGCTGCGACGCGCTGTTGAAGGCCACCAAGGTGGACGGGGTCTACACCGCCGACCCGATGAAGGTGAAGGACGCGAAGCGTTACGATAGACTGGGTTATCTCGAGGTCCTGTCGCGCGACCTTAAGGTCATGGACGCGGCGGCGATCTCGCTGGCGCGCGAGAACCGGATACCGATTCTGGTATTCTCGATCTTCGAGGCGGGCGCCTTCGCCAAGGTGGTCGGCGGCCAGGGCCGCTACACCATCATCGCCGAGGCGTGACGCGCCGCGCCCGAGGGAGGCAAGGGGTGGAGGCCTGGACCCGATGGACAAAACGGCGATGGCCGAGATCGGCAAACGGATGGACGGCGCGCTCGAGGCGCTGCGCAAGGAACTGGCGGGCCTGCGCACCGGCCGCGCCTCGGCCAGCCTGCTGGATCCGGTGATGGTGGAGGCCTATGGGCAGAAGATGCACCTGAACCAGCTTGGCACCGTCTCGGTGCCCGACCCGCGCATGATCAGCGTCATGGTCTGGGACAAGGGCATGGTCAAGGCCGTCGAGAAGGGCATCCGCGAGGCCAACCTCGGCCTGAATCCGATGGTCGAAGGGACGCTGGTCCGCATCCCGCTGCCCGAGATGTCGCAGGACCGGCGCAAGGAGCTGGTGAAGGTCGCGCACAAATACGCCGAGCAGGCGCGCGTGGCGGTGCGCAACGTGCGCCGCGACGGCATGGAGCGGCTGAAGAAGGAAGACAAGGGCGGCGCCATCTCGCAGGACGAGCACCGCCGCCTGTCGGAAGAAGTGCAGAAAATGACCGACGGGCACATCGCCAGGATCGACGAGAACCTGGCGAACAAGGAAAAGGAGATCATGACGGTCTGATGGCGATGCAGCACTCGCCCCCCTCGGCGGCCCCGGCCGCCGTGCCCACGCACGTCGCCATCATCATGGACGGCAACGGGCGCTGGGCGCAGACGCGCGGATTGCCGCGCACCGCCGGCCACAAGCAGGGGGCCGAGGCGGTGCGCCGCACGCTGACCGGCGCGGGCGAGCTTGGCGTCAAGTACCTGACGCTGTTCGGCTTCTCGGCCGAGAACTGGCGCCGGCCGGAAAGCGAGGTGGGCTCGCTGATGGGCCTGCTGCGCGTCTATCTGCGCAGCGAGATCGCCGAGATGCACGCCAAGGGCGCGCGCGTCAGGGTGATCGGCGACATGGAGCGTTTCGACCCCGATATCGTGGCGCTGATCCGCCAGGCCGAGGAGCTGACGCGCGCGAACACGCGGATCAACCTGACCGTGGCGCTGAGCTATGGCGGGCGGCAGGAGATCGCGGCCGCGGCGCGGCTGTTGGCGCGCGAGGCGGCCGAGGGGCGGCTCAAGCCCGAGGCGATCAACGAGGGGCTGTTCGAAACCTGCCTGACCACGGCCGGCATGCCCGATCCCGACCTGCTGATCCGCACCAGCGGCGAGAAGCGCATCAGCAACTTCCTGCTGTGGCAGTGCGCCTATGCCGAGCTGGTGTTCACCGACGTGCTGTGGCCCGATTTCGACCGCCGGCATCTGGAAGAGGCGATCCGCGAGTACAATCGCCGCGAGCGCCGCTTCGGCGCCTTCGCCGATGCCCGCTGAGCTGGCCGGCGCGGCCGCGGCGATGGCCGCCCAGCGCGGCGCCGAGCGCGCGCAGCTCGTCCGCCGCACGCTGTCGGCGCTGGTGCTGGCGCCGGCGGCGCTGCTGTTCATCCATCTCGGATCGGTCTGGTTCCAGGCGCTGGTGGCGGGCTTGGCGGCGGTCATGGGCTGGGAATGGGCGCGGCTGGTGCGCCGCGCGCCCGCGGGCGCATCGCGCCTGGCGTGGTCGGCGTTCGGCGCCGTGTACATCGCGCTGCCCTGCCTTGCCGTGCTGTGGCTGCGCGAAGGCGCCGCGTCCGGGCGCGAAACGCTGATGTGGCTCGCGCTGACGGTGTGGGCCACCGACATGGCCGCGTTCGCCTGCGGCAAGGCGGTCGGCGGACCGCTTTTGGCGCCCTGGATCAGCCCGGCCAAGACCTGGGCCGGCTCGATCGGCGGGCTGGGCGCGGCGGTCGCGGTTTCCGCGGCGCTTGCGGCGCTGTTCGAGCTCGAGACCGCGTTCCACGGCGCGCTGCTGGGCCTGGGCGTGGGGCTGGTGGCCGAGGCGGGGGACCTGCTGGAATCGGCCTTGAAGCGCCATTTCGGCGTCAAGGACACCGGCTCGCTGATCCCCGGGCACGGCGGCGCGTTGGACCGGCTGGACGCGATGATGACCGCGGCGCCGTTCGTGGCCGCGCTGGCGTGGCTCAACGCGGGAAGGCTGCCGTGACCGCCGCCGCGAAAACCGCCGACGCAAAAACCGCCGCCGCGCCGCGGCGCGTGACCATCCTGGGCTCGACCGGCTCGGTGGGGTGCAACACCATCGATTTGATCGAGCGCCAGATCGGCA
>JBQTIS010000340.1:0-4463 GCA_052387895.1 Rhodospirillales bacterium
CGAGGACTTCGAGCGCCTGCGCAAACTCGAGGAAGAGCGGAAGCCGAGTCTTGCCGAGTTCCTGCTGTCGGGGCCACGCGGGGAATTCGAACTGCCGCCACGTCCGAAAGTGAGGGCAAGGGAAATCAAGTTTTGAAATTCCTGCTCGACACGATGGTCGTTTCCGAGACTCGCAAGTCGATACCCGACGCGAATGTCCTGTCCTGGCTCGCTTCCATCGCTCGGCATGATCAGTATCTGAGCGTCGCCACGCTCTATGAAATCCAGCGTGGAATTGCGCTCGCCGAGCGGAGGGACCGTCCGTTCGCGGAGATTTTGTCTCGATGGCTCGATGAACTGGCCCATTCTTACGCGCGCCAAATCGTTCCTGTGGACGACGGCATCGCTCGGCGGTGGGGCTCCCTCAGCGGCGCGGTCGGGAACGAGAGCGTCGACCTGATAATCGGCGCGACGGCGCTGGAGCGCGGCCTGATCGTCGCCACCCGCGACATCCGCGATTTTCTGAGGGCCGGGGTGACCACCCTGAACCCATTCGAGGCCGATCCGGCGCCGATCCGTCCGCCCTTGTAGCCGGCAAGCGCTTAGCCTAGCTTCTTGGCGATGCGAACGCCTCTCAACTGAGGGCCAAATCCATGGTCGCGCAAACCGCGCCCCGCTTCAGCGCCACGGTCGAGGAGCTGCGCCGGCGCTTCGGCGAGCGGGTGTCCACCGCGCCGGCGGTGCGCGAGCATCACGGCAAGGACGAATCGTACTTCCCCTACGCGCCGCCCGACGCGGTGGTGTTCGCCGAGTCGACCGACGAGGTCGGCGAGATCGTCCGGCTGTGCGCGCGGCATAAAACGCCGGTGATCGCCTACGGCACCGGCACCTCGCTCGAGGGCCACGTGCTGGCGATCCACGGCGGCATCTGCCTCGATGTCAGCCGAATGAACAAGATCCTGCGCGTCAACGCCGAGGATTTGGACGTCACGGTCGAGGCGGGCGTGACGCGCAAGACCCTCAACGCCCACATCAAGGACACCGGGCTGTTCTTCCCGATCGACCCGGGCGCCGACGCCTCGCTGGGCGGCATGGCCTCGACCCGCGCCTCGGGCACCAACGCCGTGCGCTACGGCACGATGCGCGAGAACGTGCTGGGCCTGACCGTCGTGCTGGCGGACGGCCGCGCGATCCGCACCGCGCGCCGCGCCAAGAAATCGGCGGCGGGCTACGACCTGACGCGCCTGTTCGTGGGCAGCGAAGGCACGCTCGGCGTCATCACCGAGGTGACGCTGCGCCTCTACGGCATCCCCGAGCAGAGTTCCTCGGCGGTGTGCGCCTTTCCCAGCGTCAAGGCGGCGGTCGATACCACCATCGCCATCATCCAGTCCGGCATCCCCATCGCGCGGGTGGAATTGCTGGGCGCGATGCTGATCGACGCGGTCAACAAATTCTCCAAGCTCGACAACAAGGTGGCGCCGACCCTGATGTTCGAGTTCCACGGCACCAAGGCCTATGTGCAGGAGCAGGTGCAGGCGGTCGAGGCCATCGCCAAGGAGTTCGACGGCGCGGATTTCCGCTGGGCGCACGCGATGGAAGAGCGCAACAAGCTGTGGCAGGCCCGGCACGACGCCTATTTCGCGGGCTTGCAGACCCGGCCGGGCAGCCGCGCGGTCTCGACCGACGTGTGCGTGCCGATCTCCAGGCTCGCCGAATGCATCGCCGAGACCGAGCGCGACATGGCGGCGGCCTCGATGCCGATCCATATCCTGGGCCACGTGGGCGACGGCAATTTCCACCTCATGATGCTGATCGACCCGAACGACAAGGACGAGCTGCGCGAATCGCACGAACTCAACGAGCGGCTGGTGCACCGCGCGCTCAGGCTCGAGGGCACCTGCACCGGCGAGCACGGCGTGGGCATGGGCAAGATGGATTTCCTGATCGCCGAGCACGGCGACGCCATCGCGGTCATGCGCATGATCAAGAAAACGCTCGACCCCGACAACATCCTGAACCCGGGGAAGATTCTGAAGATGAATTGACCTTCGGCCGCCGAGGCGGAAGGTCATGGCGCCCCCGGACTTGATCCGGGGTTTGTCCCGCGCATCCACGCTTCAACATTTCGGCGTGGATGCCCGACTCAAGGCCACGGCTGTCCGGTTAAGCGCAGAAAGTGGCCAGTTATGTAAGACCGTCATCGCCGCCTCGGGCCTTCGCCCCTCGGTGTCCCGGCGATCCACGTCGTCAGGCCGCGATGGCCTTTCCCAACCAGGGCTCGACCCTCGCGCCCGCGATTCGCCGTTGCCGCGACGTGGATGCGCGGGACAGGCCCGCGCATGACGGCTTTGGGACGGGCGAGCGCGAGTCCCGCCCGGGGCCGATCGACCGATAACCGCCTCGGCATTGGCGTTGGCGGAACGAGAGAACGACTCAACCGGACAGGCGCGGCTCAAGACCGGGCATGACGGAAAGAAATGAACGTTAAACGTTGAACCGGAAATAGATCACGTCGCCGTCTTTCACGACGTAGTCGCGGCCTTCCAGGTGCATCCTGCCGGCGTCCTTGGCGCCCTGCTCGCCGCCCGCGGCCACGTAGTCGTCGTAGGCGATCACCTCGGCGGCGATGAAGCCGCGCTGGATGTCGGTGTGGATCTGCCCCGCCGCCTCGGCGGCGCCGGCGCCGCGCCGGACGGTCCAGGCGCGCGCCTCTTTCGGGCCGTTGGTGAAGAAGGTGATGAGGTCGAGCAGGCCGTAGCCCGCGCGGATGACGCGCGCGAGTCCCGCTTCCTTCAAGCCCAGATGTTGCAGGAACTCCCGGCGGTCCTTTTCGTCCGTCAGGTGCGCCAATTCCGCCTCGATCGCCGCCGAGATCGCGACCGAGGCCGCGCCCTCGGCCTTGGCGCGCTCGGCCACGCGTTGGGAATGCGCGTTGCCGCGGGCCGCTGCGTGCTCCTCGACGTTGCAGACGTAGAGCACCGGCTTGTCGGTCAGGAGCTGCAGCTGCTTCAGCAGGGGCGCCTGTTCCTCGGGCAGTTTCACCGAACGCGCCGGCCGGCCGGCCCTGAGCGCCTCGAGCAGCGGCTCCATCACGGCGAGCTGCGCTTTGGCCTCGGCGTCCTGGCCGCGCGCCTTCTTGCGCGCCGCCTCGGCCCGGCGCTCGAGGCCCTCCAGGTCCGCCAGCATCAATTCGGTGTCAACCGTGTCGGCGTCGCGGATCGGATCGACCGAGCCCTCGACATGGATCACGTCGCCGCCCTCGAAGCACCGCAGCACGTGGATGATGGCGTCCACCGCCCGGATGTTGCCGAGGAACTGGTTGCCCAGCCCCTCGCCCTTGCTGGCGCCGCGCACCAGGCCCGCGATGTCGACGAACTCCAGGAACGTCGGCACGGCCGCGGCCGACTTCGCCAGCCTCGCCAGCGTGTCGAGGCGCGGATCGGGCACCGCCACGCGGCCCACGTTCGGCTCGATGGTGCAGAACGGATAGTTGGCGGCCTGCGCCTGCGCCGTCATGGTCAGCGCGTTGAACAGCGTCGACTTGCCGACATTGGGCAGGCCGACGATCCCGCAATTGAATCCCACGTCAGCGTTTTTCCCGGTTTTTCGAGGGGGAGGGGGCCTTGGGCGGTTTTCCCTTGCCCTTGTCCGCCTCTTTTTCTTCCCTAGGCGGCTTGGTCAGCACGTCCAACCTGGTCATGAAGCCGTTGTCGTTGCCCTCGACCAAGAGCGCCAGCGCCTCGGCGATGGCCTCGACGGTCTGCTCCAGCGCCGGCAACTCCGCCCTGGCGAAGTCGCTGAGCGCGTGGCCCATCACCAGCTCCTTGACGCCGGGATGGCCGATGCCGACGCGCACGCGCCGGAAATCCGGGCCGATATGCGCGTCGATGTCGCGGACGCCGTTGTGCCCGGCGGCGCCCCCGCCGGTCTTGACCTTCACCTTGAACGGCTTCAAGTCCAGCTCGTCGTGGATCACCGCCACGTTCGCGGGGGGAAGCTTGTAGAACCGCATGGCGGCGGCGACCGCCCGGCCGGAATCGTTCATATAGGTCTGGGGCTTCAGCGCCAGAACCTTCTCGCCGCCGATCTCGCCCTCGGCCGCCAGGCCGTCGAAGCGCGCGCGGAACGGCCCGAAGCGGTGGCGGCGGACGATCGCGTCCACCGCCATGAAGCCGACATTGTGCCGGTTGCGCGCGTATCTGGGGCCGGGATTGCCGAGCCCGACCAGCAGCAACATGAAAAGAGCCTATCAGCCCTTCTTGCCGCCGCCCGCCGGAGCTCCCTTGCCGCCGGCCGCGGGCGCCGCGGGCGCCGCGCCCTTGGCGCCGGCCGCCGCCGCGGGAGCCGCGCCCTTGCCAGGCGCGGCGCCAGGCGCGGGCTTGGCGCCGGGGGCGGCGCCAGGCGCTGCGCCGGGGGCGGCCCCGGGTGCGGCGCCGGGCGCTGCGCCCGCCGCGCCGGGCGCCCCGGCGGCGACCCCCCCGGCC
>JBQTIS010000341.1:0-4094 GCA_052387895.1 Rhodospirillales bacterium
AGCGCCTCGCCCGCGCGCGCGAAAGCGTCGGCGGCGCCGGCGAACTCCAGCGGGATCGCCACGTTCTCCAGGGCCGTCATGGTGGGGACGAGGTGGAAGTCCTGGAACACGATGCCCACGTTGTCGCGCCGGAACCGCGCCAGCGCGTCCTCGTCCATCGCCCCCAGATCCGCGCCCGCGACCGTCACGCGGCCCTGGCTGGCGCGCTCCAGGCCCGCCGTCACCATCATCAGGCTGGACTTGCCCGAGCCCGAGGGGCCGACCAGCCCCACGGTCTCGCCCGCCGCCAGCTCGAGCGAGATGCCGCGCAGGATGTTGACCGCGCCGGCCATGCTCGTCAGTGTCAGATGCACGTCCTCCAGCCGGACGATGGGCGCTTGAGAAATGGCGGTTGCAGTCATGAGGCCGGGCCGGATGTCCTTTGCGTCGATCTTGCGCGCGGGCCTGCGATTTGGCCTTGCCGCCGCCGTCTATGCAACGTCGGCCTGGGCGACAGCCTATTCGCCGGGGAATGCGGCGGAAATGCGGCTTTTGACGCTGGGCGACAGCCTGACTGCCGGATTCGGGCTGCCGGCGGGCCAGGGCTTCGCGGCCGAGCTCGAGCGCGCGCTCAAGTCCGGCGGCGTGGCGGTGCGCGTGCTGGACGCGGGCGTGTCGGGCGACACCACCGCCGGCGGCCTGCAACGCCTGGACTGGGCGCTCGGCGACAAGCCGCAGGCCGCGATCGTCGAGCTCGGCGCCAACGACATGCTGCGGGGCCTCGACCCGGCGGCGGCCAGGGCCAATCTCGACGCGATCCTCGCCAAGCTGAGGCAGAGGGGCGTGAAGACGCTGCTGGCCGGCATGCTGGCCGCGCCGAACATGGGCAAGGACTACGCGCGCGAGTTCAACGCGATCTATCCGGCCCTGGCGCAAAAGCACGGCGTGGCCCTCTACCCGTTCTTCCTCGACGGCGTGGCGGGCGAGCCCGGGCTGCTGCTGTCCGACGGCCTGCACCCGAACCAGCGCGGCGTGGCCGAGATCGTCAGGCGCATCCTGCCGGACGTGCGCCGATTGCTGGCCGACGCCGCCAAGGCGGAATAGGCGCCGCCATGGACGAAATCCGCGCGGCGCACGCCGCGGCAGACGACTGGCGCGGCGCGCTCGCCCAATGCCTCGACCGGCTGGGGACGCCGGAGCCGCGCCATCGCCTGGGCTTCGTCTATGCCGCCGACCGCTTCGCCGACGACCTCGGCCCGATCGCGGCGGCCTTGCGCGCGGCCACGGGCGTCAGGGACTGGGTGGGGACCGTCGGCATCGGCGTCTGCGCCACCGGGCAGGAGTATTTCGACCAACCGGCCCTGGCGCTGATGGTGGCCTCCGCCGATCCCGAGGAGTACCGGCTGTTGCCGAAGCTCGAGCGCGACACGCGGCCGATGAAGAACGCGCATCGGCGATGGATCGAGCGCGAGCGCCCGCGGCTCGCCCTGGTTCACGCCGACCCGCGCGCCGAGGCGATGCCCCAAGTGATCGCGGGCCTGGCCGAGGAGGTCGGCTTCGTGGTCGGCGGGCTTACCTGCTCGCGCGCGGGCTTTCCGCAGCTGGCGGGCGAGGTGAGCGAAGGCGGCGTGTCGGGCGTGCTGTTCGCGGGCGGCGTGGCGGTGGCGACGGGCCTGAGCCAGGGCTGCGCGCCGATCGGGCCGGTCCGGCGGGTGACGGAATGCGCCGGCAACATCGTCGCCGAGATCGACGGGCGCCCGGCGCTGGACGCGATGAAGCAGGACATCGGCGAGGCCGCCGCGCGCGACCTGCCGCGCTCCGCCGGCAACATCCACGCCGCCCTGCCGGTCAAGGGTTCGGACACCGGCGACTATTTGGTGCGCAACCTGATGGGGATCGACCCCAAGCGCGGGCTAATCGCCATCGGCGCCGAGATGGCGCAGGGCGATCCGATCCTGTTCGTCCGGCGCGACCGCGCGGCGGCCGAGCAGGATCTGGGCCGGATGCTGCGGCAGCTGAAGACCCGCGCCCGGGGGGCGCCCAAAGGCGGGATTTACGTGTCGTGCGTGGCGCGCGGACCCAACCTGTTCGGCCAGGGTTCGCGCGAACTGGGCAAGATCCGGGCGGAGCTGGGCGATTTTCCGCTGGTCGGGTTCTTCGCCAACGGCGAGATTTCGCACGCGCGGCTTTACGGCTATACAGGCGTCCTGACATTGTTCCTGTAAGCGCCGATTCTTCGCCTCCAGCCGCAACCGTCCAGGGAATCCGATGCAGCACCGCAAACTAGGCCCGAGCGGCATTTCGGTCAGCGCCGTGTGCCTGGGCACCATGACGTTCGGCGAGCAGACGCCGCAGGACGAGGCGCACCGGATTCTCGACATCGCGGCGGCGGCGGGCGTGAACTTCGTGGACGCGGCCGAGAACTATCCCGTGCCGCCGCAGGCCGCGACGCAGGGGCTGACCGAGGAGGTCGTCGGCAACTGGCTGAAGGCCCGCGGCAACCGCGCCGGGATCGTGGTCGCCACCAAGGTGATCGGGCGCGGCCAGCGCGAACCGCACATCCGCGGCGGGGTGTCGCGGCCGGACGCCAAGAACATCAAGGCGGCGATCGACGCCAGCCTTAGGCGCCTCAAGACCGACTATATCGACCTGTACCAGCTGCACTTCCCCGACCGGCTGACCAACACCTTCGAGAAACTGGGCTACGCGCACGATCCCAACGACGAATGGGTGCCGATCGAAGAGACCCTGGGCGTGTTCGGCGACCTGATCGAAGCGGGGAAAATCCGCGCCTTCGGCGTGTCGAACGAGACGCCCTGGGGCGTGATGCAATACCTGCGCCTGGCGGAGACCAACAAGTCCCTGCCGCGCGTGGCGTCGATCCAGAATCCCTACAGCCTGGTCAACCGCGCTTTCGAGGTGGGGCTGGCCGAGCTTTGCCTGCGCGAGAACGTGCCGTTGCTCGGCTATTCGCCGCTCGGCTTCGGCGCGCTGACCGGCAAGTACCTGGATGGCGCGCGGCCGCCCGGCGCCAGGCTCACCAAATACGCCGGCGGCTGGGTGCGCTATCTTTGGCCGCGCGCCCAGGCCGCGCACAAGGCCTATGCCGAGCTGGCGCGGAAGCACGGCGTTTCGCCGGGAGGCATGGCGCTGGCGTTCGCCATGACGCGGCCGTTCATGGGCGCCGTGATCGTGGGCGCGCGCACGCCGGGGCAGCTGAAGGAAAACCTCGAGCTGATCGAAAAGACGAAACTTACGCCCGAGCTGCTGGCGGGCATCGATGCGATCCACGGCGACAACCCGAATCCGGTTTTGAAATAGGGCCCGTTCCATGATCCGGCTGTTCGTCGGCCTGTCGCTGCCCGAGGAGGTGCGGATGCGCCTGGCGGCCATGTGCGCGGGCGTGCCCGGCGCGCGCTGGGAGCCGCCGGAGAACCTGCACCTGACGCTGCGCTTCATCGGCGAGGTGGAGCTGGGCCAAGCCGAGGACATCGACGGGCGGCTGTCGCGCCTGCATATGCCCGGCTTCGCCTTGGCCCTTGCGACCGTCGATCATTTCGGGCCGGCGGCAAGGGCGCGCGCGCTGTACGTGGGGGTCGAGCGCAGCGAGCCGCTGCTGCGCCTGCAAGCCAAGATCGAGCACGCGCTGCAGCGCCTGGGCATGCCGCCGGAAACCCGCAAGTTCATTCCGCACGTGACCCTGGCGCGGCTGAACGGCGCGCCGCCGCAGCGCATCCAGGCGTTCCGCGAGGCCAACAACCTGTTCCGCGCCGGGCCGATTCCCGTCGGCGAGTTCATTCTGTATTCGAGCCACCCCGGCAAGGGGCATTCGGTCTATCGCGAAGAGGCCGCCTATCCGCTGGCGGTTCCCCTGGCCCAGCCGGTGGCGGCGAAGTGAAGCGGACGGCATGCCCCATTCCATCGTCATCCTGACCGGAGCGGGAATTTCCAAGGAATCCGGCCTCGACACGTTCCGCGACAAAGACGGCATCTGGTCGAAGGTCAGGATCGAGGACGTGGCCACGCCCCAGGCGTTCCGGCGCGATCCCCGCGCCGTGCACGAGTTCTACAACTGGCGCCGGCGCAACCTGCAAGGCCCGCACATCGCGCCCAAC
>JBQTIS010000342.1:0-5275 GCA_052387895.1 Rhodospirillales bacterium
TTTGCCCGGCTTGCGTCAGCAGGCAATGCAACTGGCCGCGGCGCTCCGGCACTGGGCGCAGGACTATGGCTTGAAGAACGCCAGCAGCGCCGACGCGGTTTCCTCCGGCGCTTCTTCCGGCAGGAAATGGCCCGAGGGCAGCGCCGCGCCCGAGACGCCGAGCGCGCGCTTGCGCCATTCCGCCAGCACGTCGTAGCGCCGGCCGACGAAGCCTTTCGCTCCCCAAAGCGCAAGCAAGGGCCCGCGCAGCTTCTGCTCTAGGTCGGCCTCGTCGTGGATCAGGTCGACCGTCGCCGCCGCGCGATAGTCCTCGCAAGTTCCGTGGATCGTCGCGGGATCGCGGAAGCAGCGCAGGTACTCGGCCCTGGCCTCGGGCGTGAACGCGGTTTCGTCGCGGCCCCACTGCCCGAGCTTGCTTTCGAGATAGAATTTCGGGTCGGCGCCGATCATGCGCTCGGGCAGCGGCGCCTTCTGGATCAGGAAGAACCAATGGTAGTACGCCGTGGCGAAGTCCTTGTCGGCGCCCGCGAACATCGCGTGGGTCGGGCAGATGTCCAGCACCGCGATCTTGCCGACCTTCTCGGGATGGTCGAGCGCCAGGCGGTGCGCCACGCGCCCGCCCCGGTCGTGCCCGGCCACGTCGAAGCGCCGGAAGCCCAGCGCCGCCATGGTCTCGACCTGATCCTTGGCCATCGCCCGCTTGGAATAGGCGATGTGGGTCTCGTCCGAGGGCGGCTTCATGCTGTCGCCGTAGCCGCGCAGGTCGGGGCACGCCACGGTGAACGATTTCGCCAGGACCGGCGCCACCTTGTGCCACATCGCGTGCGTCTGCGGGTAGCCGTGCAGCAGCAGCAGCGGCGGCCCCGCGCCGCCCACGACCAGGTTCACCTCGCCGGCCGCGACCCCGACGCGCTTGCGCGTGAATCCCTCGAACATTCCAGGCTCCCGGAATCAGCCTAACACCCCGGATTCCGGCTCGCCAAGCCCGCGTCCCCCGTATAAAAGCCAGGACAACACCGGCCTTGCGGGCGAACCGCGCGGCCGCGACGTCCGGGGGGGGGCCAGGCGCATGTCCGATGCTGCGGAACGCAGCCTTGCCGGCATCAAGCTGTTCGCCGAAGTCACGCCCGCCGAGCGGGCGGGGCTGGAACAGCACGCCGTGTTCCGGCGCTACATGGCGGGCGAGCAGATCATCGACCGCCAATCCGACAGCCGCGACATGTTCTGCGTGGTGCGCGGCACCGTGCGCGTGGTGGTGTATTCCGCCTCGGGCCGCGAGGTCAGCCTCGACGACATCGACGCGGGCGGGTATTTCGGCGAGCTCGCCTGCCTGGACAGCCGCCCGCGCTCGGCCTCGGTGGTGGCGCTGACCAACACCGTGGTGGCGGCGATCTCGCCGGCGGTGCTCGAGCGCGTGCTGCTCGAACACCCCAAAATCGCGCTGACGCTGATGCGCCGGCTCGCCCGCATGATCCGCCAGGCCACCGACCGGATCGTGGATTTGACCACGCTCGGCGCCAACAACCGGGTCTATGCCGAGCTGCTGCGCCTGGCCAAACCCAGCCCCAAGGATACCGGCAAAACCAGCTTCATCCGCCCCGTGCCGATCCACGGCGACATCGCCTCGCGGGTTTCGACCACCCGCGAAACCGTGGCCCGGGTGTTGAGCGACCTGGCCAAGAGGCAGCTCGTCGTCAAGGAAGGCGCGAGCCTTATTATCAAAGATATCAAGCGCTTGCGGGACATGGTCGAGCACTTCCGGATCGACTGACCCGCCGGCGGTTTGCGCTGTGACGCCCGTCACTGCGTGTCCCGGCCCGGTGTAAGACGCTGCACACTTCGGCGGGGTAACAGCCGCCGATAGAAGACCGGCGGGAGCCAGGTCGGCCTATCCTCAGCCAAGGCGTAAGCCGGCCTCCCGTCCGGTTTTCCGGGCAATCCCTCGCGGATTGTCCGACCTTTCGAAGCAGCCTCCTAGACGCACTGGGCCACGGGCAACCGTGGCCCGATTTTTTTCAGCCGGTATTATCCCGGCGGGAGGCGCCGGCAACGGGCGGCTCCGCTTTCGCTGTTCAATCCCGCTTGATCCGGCGATAGACTTGGGCCCGCGGGGACGCACTGGACGGACCGGAGGCGCGCGATGCGGCGATCCCTCTTGCAATGCGGCTGGGCGGCCCTGGCGCTGGCGGCCGGCGCCGCGCCCGCCCCTGCCCTGGCCGACGTGGTGGTGGGCTACGGCTACTATCACGGCCACTATCCGCGCTACTGGCGCGGCTACGACCGCCCCTACTACCATCCGCGCGCCTATTGGGGCTATCCCGCCTGGGGCTATCCGGCCTGGGGCTATCCGTCACCGTACTATTACGACCCGCCGCCGCCCGTGGTCCTGGCGCCGCCGCCGCAGCCCGTGTGGACGGGAACCGGCGTGGTGTGGCTGTTCCCCGGAGCGTCGGCACAGCCCGCGCCGCCGCCGCCCGGCTACCGGCCCGCCCCTCAGCCCGCGCCGCAGCCACAGCCCATGCCGCAGCTTCCGCGATGACGCGCGTCGTTCTTTTCAGCGCCGCGTTCGGCGTCGCCTTGGCCTGCGCGCCGGCCCTGGCGGTCGAGTCCTGGAACTCGGCCTGCCTGCTGCCCCTGCGCCAGGCGAAGGAGGATTGGACGCGGCTGGCCACGCCCCAGGCGCGCAACGCCGTGGCGCGCGAGATCACGCTGGCCGAGCAGAGCTACCGCCGGGGCAAGGACCAGGACTGCAAGGCGCGCGTCGAGCGCATCAAGGCGATGATGAAGTGACGGCGACGTTTCCGTCGCCGTCATGCCCGGGCCGCCGCGCCTGAGCCGTCAGGCGAAGGCGGGCGAGTCCCGGGTATCCACGTCGTGGCGGCGGCAAAGGGCGGGCGAGAGGATAGCAGCCTTGTTCGGCAAGGCCCTTGGCGCAAGTTCCGGCCAAGTTGAATCCCTCTCACCAGCTCCGGGCCTTCGCCCGCCGAAGGATTTCGGCCCTCAGGCGATGGGCCGCCACGCGCCCCCTCCCCCTACCCCCCTCCCGCTCGACGCGACTTGCGTCGCGCCGGGGGAGGGGGGACACCCAATCCAATAGAGTCCCCTCCCCCTTGAGGGGGAGGGGTAGGGAGAGGGTGAGGCTGCTTGATCGGAAAATGCGCTAGCGCCTTGGCGGTTTCTCTTTCCGCTTCCGCTCCGTGCCTCCGCGCCTCTGCGTTGGCGTGGTTACGCCTCGTCCGCCAGCGGCGCGGCGGCGGGTTCGGGCGCGGTCGCCGGCAGCAGGCAGGTGACGGTGGTGCCCTGGCCGCGCTGCGAGCGCATCTCGACCCGGCCGCGGTGCAGCTCGACCAGGCTTTTCACCAGCGCCAGGCCCAGCCCGGCGCCGGCCTGGCGGCCCTGGCTGCCGCGCTCGAACTTGGCGAACACGCGCTCCTGCTCCTCGGGCGCGATGCCGATGCCGGTGTCGGCGACGCTTAAGGCCACCGCGCCGTCCTCGCGCCGGGCCTTGAGCGTGATGCGCCCGCCCCGCGGCGTGAACTTGATCGCGTTGCTGATCAGGTTGAACAGCGCCTGCTTCAGCCGCCGCTCGTCGCCCGGCACCGCGCCGACGCCCTTGGGGCAGTCGATCGACATCGACAGCTCGCGCTCCCGCGCGCGCTCGCGCGTCAGCTGCGCCACGCCGCCTAGAAGCGCGGCCACGTCCACCATGCCCCGCTCCAGAGTCATGTAGCCGGCCTCGATCGTCGCCAGGTCGAGGATGTCGTTGATCAGGTTCCGCAGCTCCTGCGAGGAAACGATGATGTTGCGCGTGTATTCCCTCTGCCGGTCGTTCAGCGGCCCGAAGAACTCGTTGGTCAGGATCTCGGAGAAGCCGATGATGGCGTTGAGCGGCGTGCGCAGCTCGTAGCTGACGTTGGCGATGAACTCGGTCTTGAGCCGGTCGGCCGCCTCCAGCGCCAGGTTGCGCTCGCGCAGCGCGCGCTCGACGCGCTGGCGGTCGGTGACGTCGAGATAGCTGAGCAGCGCCGCGCCGTCGGGCAGCGGCGTCAGCGCGTAGTCGAACACCTTCTGGTCCACGCGCTCGAGGCGCCCCGAGCGCGGCTCGGGCTCGGTGATGCGCGCGACCAGCCGCGCCTTGCGCGCGGTCCAGTCGCCCGCGGCCGGGAACAGCGCGCGGGTCTTCTCGATCAGCTCGGCGACGTGCGGCCCGTCGGCCAAATCCTCGGGCGTCAGGTTCCACAGCCGCGCGAATTCGGGGTTGCTCAAGCGCAGGCGCCCGTCGCCGCCGAACACCGCCACGCCCTCGTGCAGGTTGTTCAAAGTCTCGCGCTGCACCTCGGTCAGCGTGTTGAACGAGCGCTCCAGCACCAGCCGGCCGGTCACGTCCTCGTACAGGAACATGAGCCCCCCCAGCGGGTGCGGCGCCACCAGCGTGCGCAAGGCGGTTTCGTCGGGCAGGTGCATCATCTCGTCCTTGGGCTCGATCAGGCTGGTGAACAGCTTCACCGTGTCGGCCTTGAAGCCGCGGAAGTCGACGTACTCGGGCAGGCGGCGGCGTTCGCGCATCGCCTCCAGCACCTCGCCGATGGTCGGCTTGGCGGCGAGCCACGCCGCCTCCAGCCGCCACAGCCGCGCGAACGAGCTGTTGAAGAACACCAGCCGCGTGTCGGCGCCGTAGATGGCGATCGCCGAAGCCAGGCTTTCCAGCACCTCGGCGTGCGCCGCCAGGTGCCGGTCCAACGCGGCCTTGGCCTCGTCGATCTCGGTCAGGTCGCGGGCGAAGCCGATCAGGCCGCCCCGGGCGGCCGCCGCCGGATGCTCGGCCGCTTCGATCTGCCGGCGCTGGCCGGCGATCACCACGCGCAGGCGCTCGGCCGCGGGCCGGCCGGCGTCGGCGGCGCGCCTGGCCAAGGCGCGGCCGGCGGCCCCGCCCATCAGTTCGCGCTGGCCGAGGACGGCCTCGCGCGGCGAAGCGTCCACCGCTTTGGCGTAGGCCGCGTTGCACCACGCCAGCGCCAGTTCGGCGTCGCGCCGCCACACCGGCAAGGGCAGGAGGTCCAGCGCCGCCTGCAACCCGTCGCGCTCGGAAGCGGCGGCGGCGGCGGCCTCGCGCAAGCCGGCGGCCAGCGCGGCGTCGGCGCTGCGGTCGATCAGGAACACCGCGTCGGCGTCGCCGATCCGCCGGCCCGCGGCGCGGAACAGGCGGCCGTTGGCCCCGGCGACGGCCAGCGCGAAGCCGGCGCCTTCGCCGCGCAGGCGCCGCACGGCTTCGGCG